>JBLMXE010000025.1:0-7315 GCA_050257615.1 Chlamydiota bacterium
GGCCACCTCAAAACCGAGCGCATCGTCCGCGCCTACTGGCCGCAGATCGAACGCTTCTTCCACTCCTGACCCGAACCAGCCCGCCTGAATGCAACAAGTGCACGCCGGGCCGCTGTGGGACCCTGGCCTGCCCGAGACTTGCGTAGGGACAGCCGCCCGCGGCTGTCCGGAAGAGCACAGCTCGCCTCTACCCAACTGATCACTGCCGCCGCCCGTGGGCGCAGTGCTTTAGCGCCGCATGATCGCTTCTCTATCATTCTGTCATCCCGAGCGAGTGCAACCGAGCGAATGCGAAGGAGCGCGCCGGAAGAACCTGCTGTATTCCTACTGCCCCAGGCAGCGGATGCGGTGAGCCACCGAAAAGCGGGTCCGTTCGTTGCGCTCCTGCGCTTCGCTTGGCCGCGCAGCTCAGGATAACAAGGAGAAAAGAAACGCACCGGACGCGGCTGGAAACGCGTGCTCTTAAATCCAGATTCGCAGGAGTGCAGACAAAATTCTGGGGCTGAGTGCTGAGTGCTGAATGCTGAATGCTGACTGCTTGCCGCTGCCCTACTTCTTCTTCCCCTTGGGCTTCTTCGCGGGCGCGTGCGCCTTGGCTTTCGCTTTCCCCTTGGACTCGGCGGGCTTGGGTGGCGCCGTCTTGGCGGAGTTGGGCGCCGGACTAGCCTTCGAAACAGAGGCAGGCAGGGGGACTTTCGGCGCGGGCGCAGGCACGGCGGCTGCCGCCGCCGAGGCCGCCGCTGTCGGCAACGCCGCCCCTCCCTTGCCCTTGCGTTTCTTGCCGGCGGGCGCACCAGCAACTGTGGGCGTTGCCGCCGCTTGTGCGGCGGCTGCCGCCTGTGCTGCCGCTTTGGCCGCGCGTCCGCGCTTGGGTGGCGGTGGCGGTGGCGGCGGAGGAGGCGGCGGAGCCAGCGGCTTCAGGTACTTCAGAATCTCGGTGCGCGAGCGCATCTTCCCATCCAGCAGCAGCAGGAAGACGTCGTGCGCAATCTTGGGATACTCCGGCAGCGACGGCACTATGTGCAGCTCGGTCATCTCCGGCAAGGGCAGCTTCTGCTGCACCTGCCGCCACTTGGTGAAAAAGTTCTTGATCTTCTGTTCCACCGCCTGCTGCCGCGTGGTCAGTTCCAGAAACAGGATGCTCTCCGGCCGCACCTTGGAGAGCAGCTCCCAGGTGCGCGAAGGCGTGGCCGCTTCCTTGCCCGTCAACTTCTTGGCCAGCTCTTTGCCGTCCGCCTCCAGATGCCGCCAGCTCTCCACCAGGTCGCGCCGCGGGATCAGCTTCTGCATGTCAGAAATGTCGTGGTCGCTCAGCCGCTTGGTCAGGAAGTAGAGCACGGTCGGGCCGCTATCCAGCGCATAGCCCAGCTCGCCCATCTGTTGCCGGGCTTTGGCCAGCTGACCCAGCTCCGAGGTGTCCACCTTGGCCGTGCTCCAGTGCGGGTTCAGCACCTTCAGCCAGCCCTCTTTTTCCAGCGCCTTGATGATGTGCAGCGGGTCTTCTTCGTAGGCCAGCTGCTCCACTTCGTAGCCAATCGCCCGGTCACTGATGTTCTCGATGTAATTGTTTTCCTTGGCCGAATCGTAGCGTGCCTGGGTACGCTCCTCCAGCGGCCAGTGGAAGCGCGAGGCGAAGCGCGTGGCCCGGATCAGCCGCGAGGGCTCCTCCAGGAAGGCGTAATTGTGCAACAGGCGCAGTACCTTGGCTTCAATGTCGGCTGCCCCGTTGAAGGGATCGAGCAGCAGCCCGCGCGAGCCGGGGTTCAAGGATAGCGCCATGGCGTTGACCGTGAAGTCGCGCCGGCGCAGGTCCTCGGCAATGGTGGCAGGGGCGATCTGCGGCGGCTTGCCCGGCTTGTCGTAGCGCTCCGAGCGCGCCATCGCCACCTCGCCCCGCACGTTCCCCGGAAACATCAGGTAGAGGGTCTTCAGGTCGTCATCTACACCCTGGATGACTACCCCGGCGTGCTCCAAGTCCTTCTGCAGCTTCAGGGGGTTCCCCTGGACGGTGAAGTCCAGGTCGCGGATGGGAAAGCCGCTGATGATGTCCCGCATGGCTCCACCCGTGAGATACACATTCATCTCATTCGCACGCACCACATCCTGCAACGTGGTGACGGCGCGTTGCTGCTCCGGGGTGAGCCGGATTTCCATGGTGTAGATGTAATCGGCCATGTCCTAGAATTTGAAGGGCTTACGTCCCACACGCACACCTTGGGCTGGCCGCCGCCAGTCCCGTCCAAACTGCGGGTAAGTTTCTCTTTTCAATGGACTTAGGTCGGTTTTGCGAGGACGCAATAAACCTCACACCTTACCACAAAGAATGCTGCTTTGGCTACAAAAGTGCGCAATTTTGCAGCGGAAAACCGGGCGAAAAATGCGACAATTCCGGGGAGTGAGAGCCGGCGAGCTTTCACCGTTTCCCCCAAAAAGCATGGTTTCCACCCACAAAAAAGTGATCGTGCGCAAACTGGACCGGGACAGCGTGAACGGCTACGTGGCTCCGGCTAACTTCCTGGTAGAAGGCAAGTTAGAGATGCTCAACACGGCCGGGAACGTGGTGGCCGTGGATTTGCGCGACATCAAAATTGTGTACTTTGTGCGCGACTTTGCCGAGGCCGGCGGACCGCTGCGCAAGACCTTCGCCAACCGGCCGCGCACCGAGGGCCTGTGGGTGCGCCTGAAGTTTAAAGACGGGGAACTGATGGAAGGACTGATGCCCAACGACTTAACCCAGGTGATGGCAGAGGGCTTCCTGGTGAATCCGCCCGACCTGCGGGGCAATACGCAGCGCATGTTCGTCCCCCGGACCGCGCTGGCCGGGCTGACCGTGCTGGGGGTAATTGGGGTGGGACGTGGGCGGCGGCACAAGGCCGCAGCGGCGGATGTGGGGCAGGTGCCCATGTTTGAGCAATAACGATTGAGTAATTGTGCAATCGGGCGTCCATTCCGAATTTCAGAAATCTTAAAGATTGCCGTTGCCAAGCTGCCGTACTTGACCTAAGATTCGCGTCTATCCAGGGCGGAGGTTCAGCCCGAAGTGCCATCCCCGAAACAAAACGCAATTTCTTCGTTGCTGGAAGTGCTCTACGGGGCGGTGCTCGACCCGGCGCGTTGGGATGAATTTACCAAAACGCTGGCGGTTGCCACTGAATCCACCCAGGTGGCAATTTTCTACGCCGAACCGGACGCGGCCCCTTCGACCAGTGCTATTCGCAGCGCCTACGGTTTTTCCGGCCAGGAAAAGGCGGTTTACACGGAGCACTTCTTTGCCACCGACATATGGCTGCAGAAGTTCCGCGAACAACCTAGAGCGGGCGCCGTTGTCAGTTACGACCTCTGTCCCCCCGAACAACTGGTCGAAACCGAGTTCTACAACGATTACCTACGTTTGTTTGACAAGTTCCATCAGTGCGGCTGCACGCTGGGAGGCAACAATTACCTGACGCTGATTCGGCCCAGAGGCGCAGCAAAGTACCAGGCCAGCGAACTGGCGCTGGTGAATCATGTCTACCCCCACCTGCTGAATGCGGCCAAGCTGCAGGGCGAGCGCAGTCTTTTAAGAGCGGTAGTTGAAGCCAACAACCGCTTGACCGGAGAGACGCAAATGGCAACGCTGCTGGTTGACGGGCGCCGGCGCGTTATCTATTCCAACCCAGCCGCCGCTACGCTGCTGAACCAGGAGCCGGCGCTGCGCATCTCTGGCACGACGCTGCAGGCGCGTGATTCGGCGGCGAATGCGACGGTGCACGCCCTCATTGACGAAGCGGTCAAGACCGGCACGGGAGCAGGCGGGACAGTGGCGGTGCCGCGAGCCGGCAAGCTGCCGCTTTGCCTGCGGGTGATCCCGCTCCCGGCCATCCTCGGCATTCTTCCCGCTGGGGCAGCCCTGGTCGTTGTGACCGACCCGGCAACACCGTTACAAACGCCGGCGTCCGTCCTGCAGCGGATGTTCTCGCTGACGGGAGCTGAAGAACGCCTGGCAAGGCTCTTGGCGCAAGGAGTTTCCATCTCAGAAGCAATTGAAATTCTCGGTGTCAGCCGCAATACGGTCAAGGCGCAAGCCAAGGCCATCTATAGCAAGACGGGCGTGCGGAGCCAGGCCCAACTCGTGGCCCTGGCGGCGCGGCTGGCGCTGGGCTGAGGTCGCGGCTGCGTTTTGGCCCTCGTCACCGTTTCCCGCCGTTCCCATCCTGGAAAATTTCTGGGGTCATCACCCTCCAGGGTGATGACTACCTGAAGCCAACCCACTAGTATCGCGCCTCGTTGGCGGCCATACGGGCGGCGCTGAAGCCGTCCGGAGGCGCCAGCGAATTTAGCGCCGCTTTTGACATGCATTTCAATGAGCTCTCTCCGAGCAGGTGACGGGACACTCGAGTTCCCTTCCAGTGCGACTCGAGCTTTGAAGGCGTTGTGTGAGGGCGCAATGCGAAAACATCAAGACATGGAGGTTGAGAATATGACAACGTCGCAATCTGCTTCCCGTGCAGGACGACGGAAAGGCTCGCTCCTGCTCTGCCTGCTGCTGTGCGCGCTGGGGCTGGGCATTTCAGCAGCCGCACAAAGTATCACCACCTTTGACGCTCCGGGCGCCGGCACCGGCCCGGGCCAGGGCACCTTCGCTTTTGGGATGACCCCGTCGCAAGTAATTGAGGGCTACTACATTGACGGAAATGGCGCCTTTCACGGCTTCCTGCGGGCATCCAATGGAGCGATCACAACGTTCGACGCTTCCGAAGCAGGAACAGGCGCTGGTCAGGGTACCCAGCCGTACAGCATCAACCCAGCGGGAGCAACCACAGGCTTCTACATTGACGCTACCGGACTGTCTCACGGGTTCGTGCGCGCTGCTGACGGCAGCATCATCAGTTTCGACGCCCCGGGTGCAGGCAGACCTCTCTCCTGTCCGCCCCCGTTGATTTGTTCCAACGGTACGCAAGGCGCAAGCATCAATCCGGCGGGCGCAATCGCAGGACAATACGTTGACACCAACGGCGTCTTTCACGGGCTCCTGCGTTCTCCGGACGGCACCATCACCACCTTCGACGCTCCCGGTGCGGGAACAACCCTTGGCCAGGGTACCTTAGCCGTTTTCGCCGATGGCATCAATCCGGAGGGGGCGATCGCGGCAGGTTTTGTGGACGCCAGCGGAGTGGCTCATCCCGCTGTGCGCGCCCACGACGGTACCTTCACCGAGTTTGATGTACTGCAGGGCTCTCCCTTCACGGACAACTCAGGAATCACTCCGTCAGGGACGGTCGCTTCCTTTTATGCCGACACGAACTTTGCGTATCACGGCTATGTGCGCTCTCCCGACGGTACTATCACGCTCTTCGACGTTACCGGCGCGGGCACCGGCCCTTTCCAGGGCACCATATCGGAGAACATCAACGCTTCGGGCGCGATCGCGGGAACTTACGTGGACGGGAACGGAGTAAACCACGGCTTCCTGCGGCTCACTACGGGCGCCATCACGACCTTCGACGTTCCGGGCGCGGGCAGCGGCAACGGAGAAGGCACCATTCCGATTTTCAACAATCCCGCCAACGCCATCAGCGGATTCGAAATTGACCGGAACGGTGTGGCTCACGGCTTCCTACGGACGCCGTGAGGGGCGACGTTTCTTGACGAGCACCAATTGTGTAATTGAAAACGGCCGGGCGAGCCGGTCTTCGCTGGAAAAAATAGTCCCACATTTGGCTGCCAGAGATTGTCAACGGGGTCAGCGCGTCCTGCGCGGCCAAATGTGGAACACCCAGCTGAAGCCGTACCCTTCCGAAGACCCATTTCTGAAACCAGTTGTAAGCAATTACTTGGGATCGCAGAATTGCAAATTTGGAGGTTGGTATGGGAAAAAGCACATCAGGCAAGAGCTGCAGCCATATCCGGTCCCTTACCGTTTCCGTTCTTAGTTGCGTTCTTCTCTTCGTCGTAAGCACAGCCGGACAAACGATTACGACGTTCGAGGTTCCAGGTTCAGGCACGGCGGCGTTTCAGGGAACGGTGGGACTCGGTATGAACGCGAGCGGGCTGATAACAGGACTATGGATAGACTCCAACAATCTGAGTCATGGCTTTGAACGGACTGCGGATGGCACCTTCACGACCTTCGATGCTCCCCAGGCCGGCAAGCGTCCGGGGCAGGGCACATTGCCGCAGAGCGCCAACGCCGCCGGGGCCATCGTCGGCCTCTATTACGACCCGCACAATGTAACTCACGGATTCGTGCGCTCGGCCAGCGGCATGATAGCGACTTTTCCCTGCCGGCGAGCAACCAACGCCCCGGTGGGAGGTGGCGCCGCGATGATCATCAACACAGCTGGAATTGCCACAGGATATTGCGCCGACTCTAAGGGCGTATTTCACGGCTTCGTGCGCACCGCCACTGGCCAACCGGTCAAGTTCAGTGCCCCAAACGCGGGTACTGCTGCGGGTCAGGGCACCTTCGGCAGCAGCATTAACGACCTCGCAACGGTGGCTGGGTTTTACGTGGACGGAAGCAATGTGTATCACGGCCTATGGATTGCCAATGGCACCATGAGCACCCTGGATGTTGCCGGCGCAGGCACAGCCGCAGGTCAGGGAACATATGCCAGCGCCATCAACCTGGGAGGAGCAATCGCGGGGTCCTACACTGACTCGAATAACATCACTCACGGTTTCCTGAGGGATGCCAGCGGCATTGTGACCACATTCGACGCTCCCGGCGCAGGTACGGGCGCAGGACAGGGCACGATTCCTGGGTTCATCAATGCGGCCGGAGCCATCGCGGGAACGTATGTGGATTCAGGTTCTTTGACCCACGGATTCACACGTGCCAGCGATGGCACCATCTCTGAGTTTGACTGTCAGGACTCAGGCTCTGGCCCTTACCAGGGAACCTGGGCATTCGGCATTAACGACGCGGGTATGGTAACGGGATTCTGCATTGACACAAACTCTGTGTGGCACGGATTTTTGTTAACGCCATGAGCTGCGATGAGTCAATAACTCCGTGAGCACAATCAATGGATTCGAAATTGGCGCCAACAGCATGGCTCAAACCGCAATTGCCGGGGTTCAGCCGCGCCCGTTGAACGCCTCCTGGGGCGGGGGCGGCTCAATCTGGAACGGGGGCGGGGACGCCCAGCAGGTAGCGCACGAAATAGTCCCAGCCGCGACGGGTGATATAGACGTTGCGACGCTCGCCGTGTGCCTGATTGGGAACGATCAGCATATCGAAATCCTTGTGGGCCTTGATGAGCGCGTCCACCAAGCGCATGGTTTCGACGGGATGGACGTTGTCGTCAATGTCGCCGTGGATGAGCAGCAGGTG
>JBLMXE010000026.1:0-6107 GCA_050257615.1 Chlamydiota bacterium
CAGCTCTCGTTGTGGGATACCGAGGCCGTCGCGACTGCCCACGTCTGGCAGCGGCGGTTCTATGACTTCAACGTGTGGAGCGAGCGCAAGCGGATCGAGAAGCTGCGCTACATGCATCGCAATCCGGTCACGCGAGGCCTGGTGAGCGAGCCGGAACAGTGGCGATGGAGCAGCTATCGGCAATATGCCTACGGGGAAGCGGGATCGGTGCGGATCAATGACTGGCCTCGCATTGAGTTGAAACCCGTGGCCTGATCTCTCTTTCCCACCCTTGCACAACCCGCAAGGGTGGGGCACCCACGTTCTTTTCCCACCCTTCGCAAAAAGCGCGAAGGGTGGGGCACCCCCAGTCAGGCCTTACTCATTACGCGTTTTGATTCGCATAACTCGGCGCCACCGCTGTTTCCTTCTCCATCGCGTTGGCCAGCAGCAGGAGGGTTCCGCAGAAAAGCAGCGTATCGAAGAAATAGTTCAGCGCCACAACGCTTTTGGGCGCGGCCACGAGCATGGGCAGGTAAATCCACAACATGGTCAGCAGAATCGAGAGCCCTAAATAAGTAGCCGCTGCGCGCGCTTTCTTATTCGCCACCAGGCAGAGGCCCGCGACAATCAGAACCACGCCCACAAAATAACTCAGCAGAATTCGTCCGGGAATCCACGGGGCGCTGAGCTGTTCCAGCGGAATTCCCGGCATGTTGGCCGGGTGCAGCAGTTCCTCTACCCCATAGAACACACAAGCAATGCCGATAAAGATTCGCGGCAGGCCGGCGACCCGTGCAATGATGGGCGGTGCGGGCGAGGGCGGCCGGGCGCTCCCCGGCGACATGGCGAAAGCTAAAGCGCCGCTGCCGAAGGAAAGTTCGCGCAGCGCCAGGGCCCAGAAAAATCGGTTGCCGGGGTGGGCGAGCGTGCCGGGCAGGTCCATCGTGCATACGAAGATCAGAAACGTCATTCCTACCAGGGCCGCTGCCAGCCGCGCCTGCACGAGAACGGCCATACTAAGCCCCGCGCAAATAAAACCGGCGCCCACCGCATAGACCCAGAACGTATGCGCGGGAATCCAGCGGGGAACCATCCTCGCAATGCCCGCTGTGATGGTGAAATGTTCCGTACCAAAAACGGCTATGGGAATGGCAAAAAACAGCCGCCCAAAGGGCATGATCTTGTCCACGCCATGTTCCCGCGGCAGTTCCTTGAGAATCCTCACCAGGCCAATGATGAGAAGCAGGAACGCACAAACATACATCCAGAAGGCCGTCGCCGAAAGGCCGAAAGGCGCGGAGATCAGAGCAACTACGACGGCCGCGGAATGTTGGAAACAGAACAGGAGGACTGGCAACCCTGGGCGATCCCTCGCCTGACTCGGAGTCGCGACATTCTATAGCTGCCAACCACGATGAGCAACCGAACTGGGACCGCTGCACAGGATTCGCACGCGAGATGCCGGCCAGGTGCCGTGAATGGCGGGAAAAAACAAAGTCGATCATTAGGACGTCCCTCAGCGGCTAAAGCCGGAAGTTTGGCGAGTGTGCGACGGCGCAGCTAAAGCCGCGCCCTTCCCAGGGCCGCGAAGCTTACCGGAACGCCTGCAGGGCGGCCGGTTCCGCGCTGTGGATCTCAAAGAGGTTGACGATGCGGGTCAGCTCCAGCAGGGCTTGCACTCGCTGGTGGACGTGGACGAGTTTCATCTCCCCGCCCGCCTGCCGGACTACGCTGTAGCAACGGGTCAGTTCGCCCAGGCCATCGCTATCCACGAACTCCACGCCGGCAAGGTTGATGAGGAACTTTCTGCGGCCGTTGCCAGCGAAGACGTGGATAAGGTCGCGCAGCCGGGTGCGGCCGTCACCCAGCGTCATCCTCCCCACAACGTCCACCACCACGATATGACCGACTTCTCTGGCCTCAACTTGAAAAGCCATAATTGATTGGCAGCCGGTCCGAGATCATAAGCCTGGTTGACACGGCTTGCAAGCCAGGCAAAGGTTGCGGCGGTCGCGATCGCAATAGTTGTTCGGGCACACACCCGCGCCCTTTTGAGGGTGCGGATGTGTGTTGTCGAGAGTGCAATCGGAAGGAACTTGGATTCGCGGGCCCAATTTTAGCGGCTGGCTGGCTGACTAGTCACGGGCCGGTTAGCCAGGCGACCAGGCAGCCATCCAGCTCAGCACCTCTCCTTTGTAGCGCAATTCTTCTGAAGTTCAAACACACCGAAGGACATGGCCGGTGAGGGAGAAGCGCGCGCCGTCCCGCCAGCCTGCTGGTAGAATAAGAGGGCGATGGTTCTCTCCTTCGTCCGCGAAATCTTCGCGGACGCAGAAAGTCTGGCTCCCCTGTCGCGTGCGGCCTCCCATCTCAAGGAGGGCACGGGGCGGGTTGGTGTCTCTGGACTCACTCCGACTGCCAAAGCCCTTGCCACTGTTCTGCTGCACCGCGCCGCTGGCCGCCCCCTGGTCCTGGTAGTGGCCGATAACCGCGCCGCCGAGGACTATGTTCCCATCCTGCAGTCGTTTTGCAGCCTGACCGGCGCGGCGCAGCCCGAGTCCGTCATTGCCTTACCGACCCGCGACGTTTTGCCCTTTCAGAATCTCTCGCCGCACCCGGAAATTCAGGAAGCCCGCGCCACAGCGCTGTGGAAGATCGCCACCGGCGCGGCTGCCATCGTAGTCGCTCCCATTGCTTCCACGGCCATCCGCCTGCGGGCGGCAGAGTTCTATACCGACCTGGCCCGGGTTGTTCGGCGCGAAGACACCCTCGATGTGGACGGCCTGGTGCTTCACCTGAACACCGTTGGCTATACCGCCGCCGACGTGGTGGAGATGCCGGGAGAATATGCGGTGCGCGGCGGCATCCTGGATGTCTATTCCCCGGAAGCAGACCGTCCGGTGCGCATTGAGCTGTTTGGCGACGAGGTGGAGTCTATTCGCAAGTTCGATCCTGCCACCCAGCGCTCCTCCACCCCGCTGGACGAGGTGGTGTTGCTGCCCCTGACCGAAACTCCGGCCACCGAGCAGCTGCTGGGCGCGATTCATGCCCGGCTCTCCGGCAAGCGGGTGAGCGGCAGCGAAGAGGCTCTGCAAGAGGCGGCCCTGGCCGCGGGCGTCACCGTGTTTCCCGGGTGGGAGTTCTACGCTCCGGTCGCGGGGGCTGACACCACCTTGTTCGATCTTCTCCCCCGCTCGGCGGTAGTGCTGGATGAGCCGGACGCGCTGGAGAGCGAGTTTGAGCATTTCTGGGAGCGCCTGGGCGAAATCCACGAGCGCAGCGGCGTTGGCAACCTGGTTCGCCCGGAGGACCTGTACTTCGCCCCGGAAGACTGGCAGCGGCACCTCGACCAGCATGCTGTCATGGAAGTGGAACACCTGGGCATCACTCGTCCCGGAGCCGAGCAGCTGACCCTCAGTTCCCAGCCGACTACTCGCTTTCACGGTTCCGTGCCCGCGATGGTGGAGGAGGTAAAGAAGCTCACCGCCGAAGGTAAGCACGTGCTGGTTGCTGCCGCCAACACCGGCGAACTGGAGCGCCTGGCCGACATCTTCACCGAATACAACGTCCCTTATCGTTTGGGGAGCCCGGTGCGGCCTGGAGGCGAAAGCTATGCCGAAGAGACTGCCCATTTTGCCGGCGAAGTGTTTGCGACCACGGTGGTCAAAGCTTATGTGCCCGACGGCACGCTGCTGCCCGACGCGGCGCTGGCCATCTTTGGCTCGCGCGACCTGTTCGACGAATCGGAAGCGGTGGTCACACGCCCGCAGCGGCCCAAATCCAAGACCTCGACTTTCCTCTCCGACTTCCGCGACCTGGCGGTAGGCGATTACGTGGTGCACGTAGAGCACGGTATCGGCATCTACCAGGGCCTGAAAGAAATTGCGCAGCAAGACGGCAAAGCCGAGTTCATGCTGCTGGAGTATGCGGAAAGCGCCAAGCTCTACGTGCCGCTCACGCGCCTCGATCTGGTGCAGAAGTACCGCTCGGCCGAAGGCGCCAAGCCGGCGCTCAACCGTCTGGGCACCGCCACCTGGGCGAAGACCAAGGCGCGGGTCAAGAAGGCCATGCAGGACATGGCCGACGAACTGCTCAAGCTCTATGCTGAGCGCAAGATGGTGGAAGGGCACGCGTTCCCTGGCGACAACGAGTGGCAGCGCGAATTCGAGGACGCCTTCGAATTTCAGGAAACGGAAGACCAGGGGATGGCCATCTCCGACGTCAAGCGCGATATGGCGGCGCAGCAGCCCATGGACCGGCTGCTCTGCGGCGACGTCGGCTACGGCAAAACGGAAGTGGCCATGCGCGCGGCTTTCAAGTCGGTCAGCGACAACCATCAGGTGGCGGTGCTGGCGCCTACCACCGTGCTCGCCTTCCAGCACTACGAGACTTTCAAATCGCGTTTCGCCGCTTTTCCTGTCACCGTGGAAATGATCAGCCGCTTCCGCACCGCCCGCCAGCAGAAAGAGATTCTGCAGCGGGTGGAGGCGGGCAAGGTGGATATCCTGATCGGCACCCATCGCCTGCTCTCCAAGGACGTGAAGTTCACCAACCTCGGCCTGCTCATCGTGGACGAGGAGCAGCGCTTCGGCGTTCGTCACAAGGAGCGGCTCAAGCAGATGCGCAAAAACGTGGACGTGCTCACCATGTCGGCCACGCCCATCCCGCGCACCCTGCACATGTCGCTGGTCGGCCTGCGCGACATGAGCGTGATCGAGACTCCGCCCCGCGACCGCATTGCCATCCAGACTGTGGTAGCTGCCTGGGACGAGAAGCTGATTCAGTCGGCCATTGAGCAGGAACTGGACCGCGGCGGGCAGGTTTATTTCGTTCACAACCGGGTGGACAGCATCTTCGAGATCGCCGCCAAGGTGCAGGAACTGGTGCCGCGCGCGCGCATCCTGGTCGGCCACGGACAGATGGCGGAGCGCGAGCTGGAGAAAGTGATGCTCAAGTTCATGCATCACGAGGCCGACGTGCTTGTAGCCACCACCATCATCGAGAATGGCCTGGACATTCCCCTCTGCAACACCATCATCATCAATCGCGCCGATCGCTATGGGCTCTCTGAGCTTTACCAACTGCGCGGGCGCGTGGGGCGTTCCAACCGCCGCGCCTACGCATATCTGCTGCTGCCGGCCGAACTGGAGTTGACTCCACTGGCGCGCCGCCGCCTGGCCGCACTGAAGGAGTTTTCCGATCTGGGGGCGGGATTCAAGATTGCCGCCCTCGACCTGGAACTGCGCGGGGCGGGCAACATGCTGGGCGGAGAACAGAGCGGCCACATCGAAGCGGTGGGATTCGAGCTCTACACCTCCATGCTGGAGCGGGCGGTGCGCGAGTTGAAGGGCGAGGTCGCCGCAGAAGAAGTGGAGACCCAGCTCAACCTGGGGCTCAACATCCGCATTCCCGCCGAGTACATCGCGGAGGAGAACCAACGTCTGCGCATGTATAAGCGCATCGCCGGTGTGGAGAACGAGAGCCAGCTGGCCGATGTGCGCTCCGAGATGGCAGACCGCTACGGCGAGCCGCCGCAGCCCGTGCGCAACCTGCTCGACTACGCCACCCTGCGGCTGCTCTGCAACCGTGTGGGCGTTACCCGCGTGGAGCGCAAGCGCGACCTGGTGAGCGTCAACTTCACGCAGAATGCGGCCGTCGAGCCGGAAAAGCTGGCGCGCTTCGTCTCCACGCAGCGCGGGGCGCAGTTCACGCCTGGCGGGACCTTAAAATTTCTTGTCAAAGGCGCTACTCAGGCTGAGGAAGTGCTGGCGCGCATTCGCAGCGTACTGGACGAGCTGAGCGGCGCGATGGCCGGCCCGGGGGCAACGGAAACCTCCGGCGTGAGCTCGTAAGCTTTCTGAGTGAGCCCCTTTTACCCCTGTCATCTTGAGCGAAGCAGAGCGATCCTGTTGCAGATCGCTCTGCGAAGTCGAAAGACCCCTACTCTGTTGGCGCCGCTGCCCCCGCTCGCAGGAGTTTGCCGAGCGATACGTTATTCCTTTTGGGCTTGGTACAAACTCCCTAGAGCAGAATCGGTCCGTCCACCAGCCCAGGGGTACTTCGGCTCGGGCATGCGCCCTCGCTCAGTATGACAGGAGCAATTTATGTCGCCGTGTTGCGCCGCA
>JBLMXE010000027.1:0-5992 GCA_050257615.1 Chlamydiota bacterium
TTGCCCCTGGGTAATTCAGCGCATATTGAGTGTGGCTTTGTTCTTTGAGTTTCCCGGTTCGAGCCGCTCCATCAAAGCTGCGCTCGCAGGCAGCCGCGCCCAGGAGCCCACATCGGGAGGAGCGAAGCGAAAATGAAACACCGAAAGCATGGCCACGACTGCAATAGCACAAGCAAGCGCGGCCCCGGCTCGCCGCCCTTTTCCGGCGAGGATCATAAATCCCGCGGAGCCGGCAAGAAATGCCAGCAGCGGCGTGCGTGTAGAGGTAAGCGCGACTCCAGCCGCCAGAGTGAGATAGAAAGTCAGGGACAAGCCGCGCCGGAAACGGGTTGCCGCAGAAACATAGGCCAGAAGAGCGAAAGGAGCGGCGACGTTGAGTACCGAACCCAAGTAACTGGGATGGACCCAGTTGCCTGTTAAACGCCCTCGCCAGCCCCAGCCCACGATCCACCATAGATCTTCCCTGCGATACAGAACTGACAGCACGCCCCGCAAAGGCGCAAAAAATACCGCCTGCAGAATTGCGAAGAAGACGGTCGCAATCGCCAGCAACACTAGCACCTTCAGGCATAGCTCAACCTGCCAGCGTGTCTGCAGGAAGAAATAGGGGAAGAGAAGAAAACAGAAGGCAAGGCCAACTTCCAACAGGCCGCGGATCCAGTGCAAATGAGAGACGCTGTGCCAGCCGGAGAGAAAAACGGCCAGGAAATACCAGGCCACCGGGAACAAAAGGGGGAATGTTTTCAGATGATGAAAGTGCGTCGCCAGGAAAGCGGCGAACAGGAGCATGAAGGCGCTGACAATGATGAGGGAAGGCGGAATGATGCTTCGGCCGATGGCAAACTCGTGAATCAGCCCCAGATAGATCACGGGCGGCAGGGCAAGGCAGAACAGCTTCCAGCAACGATGGCGCAGGGTATCGGCTCCGATTTGAAGAGGGAGAGCGACCACCGCGCCAACTGCAATCGGAAAAAGTAACCAGATGAGGGTCATGGAAGTCTGTTCCATGCTGCAAGAGGGACCGTACGGGAACGCGAAAGCTACAAAAAAATTGCATACTCGCGAAAGCGGCCTTCACGTCCGCCCGGCAACTGCAAATTCTCACTGCGGAGAGCGAACTGTGAGTGTGGTTGGCGAACATGCGACGGAGACCGGGGCGCCCGGTTTTTTGGGCACAGGTAAGCCTGGGCAGAAGTTCCGCAGCCGCGAATTCACGGTGCGATGGCTGCGACGAGCCACGTATCTGGCCCTGTTGCTGCTAGTCGCGGGGGCTCCGTTTGCGCCCCATTTCGTGCAGTTTGTCTCCCGCGTGGCTTTTGCCCTGTGGCTGGCGGGCGTCGCTATTGAGCGCCGGAGTTTGGGGCGCAATCCCCTGCTTCTTCCCTTCCTCATTTTCTTTGGAATTGCGGGGCTCTCTGCGGCGGTTTCCTACGATCCCCTGCTGAGTTGGACCCGTCTGGGCTGGTTTGGGCTGGGAGTGTTGATTCTGATTGTGCCGGACACCGTCCGGAGCAAGCGAGATCTGAGACTGCTGATTATCGTGCTGCTGGCGGCCGGTTCCATCAGCGGGCTGCGTACTGCATGGCAATACACCGCCGGCATCGGGACAGAGTTGGTTGATGTGCGCCGGGACTGCCCGCTGGCGGGCGATGGGTTGTGGTCAGGCGACATGATTCAGGAAATCAATGGTCACCGCACTCGCACACCCAGTCAGTGGCAGCGTGCCCTGCAGGTAACCAGGCACGACGAGAAACTCAGGTTGCATGTCGCGCGCACTTATCCCCTGCAACACTTTGACGTGGTGGTTGCGCGCTCCCATTTGGACAATTGGCTGGCCGAACCCACGTCGTCGGTGGCTCGAGGCAGGCCATTACGCGCCCAAGGCGGCTTCTACAATTCCATTCCTTACGCGGGTCTGATGATGGTGCTCACGGCCTTGTCTTGCGGGCTGCTGCTGAGCGCGCGGAATCCTGTTAGCGGATTTCTGCTGGCTACTTTGACCCTGCTCCTGGCGGCCAGCCTGTGGCTGACTGTGACCCGTGCCTATATCGTGGCCCTGCTCATTGCGATTCTCCTCATGTACACAATGTACATGCAGCAAACGGGGAACAAGCTGCGCAGAATGCCGCTGCTGGTCATTCTGCTCGGAATCGTGGTGACGCTAGGGTGGACGCGGACCACGCGCCATTTGCAGACCTGGTACGGCGAAGGCGAAGAGGAGCACGCCCGCATCATGATGTGGGAGGACAGCCCGCGGCTGATCCTGCGCCATCCCCTGCTGGGCATCGGCTGGGATAGTGTTTTTTCGCATGGGCGGCAATGGAACCTCCTCGCCTACAGGGCTTATCCCAAGAAACAGAGCCATTTTCATTCCACGCCCATTCAGGTTGCGGTGGACTCGGGAATTTTGGGATTGGCTGCCTGGATCTGGCTGCTGGCGGCCTGGTTCCGCATGCTCCTGGGCAACCTGCGACTCACCCGGAGGGGAGACCGGTTCTCACGAGGTTTGGCGCTAGGACTGTTTGGCAGCGCCGCGGGATTTGTGCTGGCGTCGGTGGTGCATTACACGCTGGGCGACGGCGAGGTGATGGGGATGCTGTGGTTCCTGATGGGATGCGCCGTGGTTCTGCACCGGCAGTTCACAAAGCAGCCGGGTATGACATCTGACATGGGCGGGAATGCAGCGAGTCAGTAGGCGTTCTTTGGCGCAAACAGATGGCGGATGGTCAGTAGTATGATCCGCAAGTCGAAAGCGAAGCTCCAGTTCCTCAGATAGTAGAGGTCGTGTTCCACGCGCTTGGCAATGGAAGTATCGCCGCGCCAGCCGTTCACTTGCGCCCAGCCAGTAATGCCAACCTTCAGATAGTGGCGCGTGTTATAGAGCGCCACGGTCTGCATGAACTGCTCCACAAAGTACGGTCTTTCCGGCCTTGGCCCGACGACACTCATCTCGCCATTCAGCACATTGAAAAACTGGGGCAATTCATCCAGGCTGGCGGCGCGCAACCAGCAACCGAGCCTGGTGCGGCGGGGATCCTCGGGCCGCGTCCAGAGGCAATTGCTTAGCGCCGGGTCGGCCTCTCGCATGGTTCGGAATTTGTACATACGAAACGTCCTGCCATTCAAGCCAACCCGCTCCTGAATGAACAGTGCGGGACCTTTCGAGGTCAGTTTGATGGCCAGGGCAATCAGCAGCATCAGGGGAGAAGTCAACACGATGGCCAGGCCGGCAAAGCAAAGGTCAAATGCCCGCTTGCCTACCAGGTAGGAGAATGAGCCGGCGGGCAGCCGCTGCTCGAGTTCACTGGCGCCGGCACTCACGAAGCCGCCGCTCCCGCCGCCGTTTTCATTCGAATAATCCGAAGGCGCTGAATCGCCGCTTCAGGGGCCGAGGCAGCCATCTCTCGTTACGTCCCAGGACCAGGCCGGCAAACTTGGCCCCATCCTGGCAAATTCCAGCGGCTCGCGCGGCAACACCGTAATGGTTTTGCGAAATATCGAGTTTGGCGCGCAATGAGCGCAGACCATCGCGGAACAGCATCGCTTTGTTGGCTCCATCCCAGATATGCAAGCGCCGGTAAACAACGCCCATGTCAAAGTAACGGCGAAAAAGCCGGGCGGTGGAGAACTGGTGGCTATGGTGGACGGCGGCATCCGGCTCATACACGATTTTCCAGCCGGCGTCGAGGATGCGCGCCGCGAGGCCAACATCTTCGCAAACTTTCATCTCCGGAGGAAATCCGATGCGTTGCCACACCTTTCTGCGAATGGCGCAGTTCACGGTGGAGAAGTGGTAGTAGCGATATCCCAGTTGGGTACGGCAGCCCGCGTCTTTCACCAGCCGTTGATCCGTGTACATAGTTTCCAGGACGTCGCGGCGCTCGATGCTGGCGTCCCGGCGCGGCACCTGCCGGCCATAGACGGCGGCCACGTTGCTGTCAGCAAAATTGCGCAGCAGTGCGGAAAGCCAGTTGCCGTCACAAGGAAGCGCGTCGGCGGCCAGATAAACCAGATATTCCCCCTGCGCCAGCTCAGCCGCCAGATTGCGGGTACGAGCATGATGGAAAGACTTGTTTGCCAGCCGGTAGAGCTTCAGGGGATAGCGTGCGGCCAATTCCACCGTGTGGTCGGTCGAGCCGGAGTCTATAAGGATCACCTCGGGCGGGGCCGGCCCCTCCTGGGCAAACACCGCGTCGAGACACTGCCTGATGTTGCGCGCCTCGTTTCTTGTCAAAATCAGAACAGACGTATTCGCTCGATCGACGGCGGATAAGGCCTGCCTTCCGTGCCATGTCATGGAGGCACGACTTTCAGGCCCGGGATTGAGCCGCACATCAGGCGCCGGTCTGGCTTCTGTGCTCATGACCTGCTTGTTGCACCGGCACAGACGGTGTGGCGCGCTCTCGCGTTACGTAATTTTCTGCAAACATCTTTTCTGTAACTTCACCGGTCCGGCCGCAGTCAAGAGACCACAAGTGCAATGGGCGCCGGCGTTCGCGATCTCAACGGCGCAGCAGACAAGGGATCAGGTGAGGAACACCAAGAAAATCGTGTTTTTCTTTCCCTCCTTCTCCAGCATGGAGGCCACGGCTCCGTTGGGGCTATTGGCGATCTCTACTCCGCTGCTGCGCGCCGGCTATGAAGTACGCATCATTGACTCCACCATCACGGCGGGCTTCAAACAGCGAGTGCTCAAGGAAGCCGCCGATGCGCTGTGCCTGGGCGTTTCGCTGGTAACCGGACCAATGATCCGCGAAACAGTGGAGATCGCGAAGGCGGCGAAGGCGGCCGACCCCTCTTTGCCGGTGATTCTGGGCGGCTGGCATCCGTCACTGCTGCCCGACCAGACGCTGGCAGCCGAATTCGTGGACATCGTCGTCTGCGGCCAGGGCGAAGATACGATGCTGGAGCTGGCTCAACATCTGCAGGCTGGCGATGCCCTCGATGATGTCCGCGGGATTGGATTCAAGCGCGACGGCAAGCTGGTGTTCACCGCTCCGCGCCCGCTACGGCCGCTCTCAGAGATGCCTCCGAAGGCGTATCACCTCGCCGACTTCGACGCCTACGAGCGCGTGTGTGGCCGGCGCTGGGCCATGTACACATCCAGCCTGGCTTGCCCTTTCAACTGCGCCTACTGCACCAATGCGGGAGTCTATGGACGCAAGTGGAATGCCCTACCGCCGGAACAGTTCGTGGAAGAAACGGTGGATCTCAGCCGGCGCTACCGCCTGGAACTGCTGTGGGTGGTGGACGATAACTTTCTGGTGGACCTGGACCGCGCCCGCCTGATCGGCGAGGGTCTGGTTCGGGCCGGCGCCAGTTTCAAGTGGAGCATTCAAGCCACGACCAACCTGGTGGCGCGCCTGAGCACGGAAGACCTCAAGTTGCTCCGCCGCGCGGGCCTGCAGCAGATTTGCCAGGGAGCGGAGTCGGCCTCGCGCAAGGTCCTCGACGCCATGAACAAGGATTTTCAGGATCTGGAATCCATTCACGAATCGGCGGCGCGCTGCCTGGAAGCTGGAATCCGGCCTTCCTACAACATCATTTTTGCGTTTCCGGGAGAGGGGCCGGAGGAACGCCGGGAAACGGTACGCTTCATGATGGATATGTGCCGCCGCTATCCCGGAGCCGAATTCTGGACCAACATTTTTACGCCCTACCCGGGAGCGCCCGTCATGGCGCGGGCAAGAGAAATCGGCCTGGACCTGCCCGATTCCTTCGAAGGCTGGGCCGATTTTTTTCCACGTTATACGGTACTGCCGTGGTTGAAGGGCAAGGAGCACCGGCGCTTGCAGGTGATGCGCGATTACCTGCGCATGGGGTTCGATCGTGTGCCCATTGCGGCGCAGCGCGACAACCGGGTGCTGCACGCGGTGCAGCGAGCCATCAGCGCGCCCGCCCGCTGGCGACTGGATCACGACTTCTACGCCTTCCCGGTGGAACTCTGGGTTCATCGTCATTTGAAACGCTGGAAGCTGGCGGTGAAGCCGAG
>JBLMXE010000028.1:0-17383 GCA_050257615.1 Chlamydiota bacterium
GGCCAGGAAAAGCGATGGGAACAGCGAAGGAACGGCACCAGCTGATAAACGAGGGTGAGGAGGGCGAGCATATCGGCTCCAGTAGCGCTGTGTATGCGATGAGCTGAAGCGATTGTGCGCCACTTCCAAGGCACCGTCAAAACGCGATGGTGCCATTGGGCGGTGTACTTCAGGACAGTAGGCGGGGTCCGCAGATGTCCGTCGGCGCGGGTTCCAGGCGGCGCGATAAACTCTGAAGCATGCTCAGCTTTGCGCCCGCCGACCGCGTATTCATCCTCACGGGCGCGGGGATCAGCGCGGAAAGCGGCATTCCAACGTTTCGCGGGGTGGGCGGTCTTTGGCGGAATTACCGCATTGAGGAGGTGGCTTCGCCGGAAGCCTGGCGCCGCGACCCGCGGCTGGTGTGGGAGTTCTACTCCATGCGGCGGCGGGTGGCGGCAGCTGCCAAGCCGAACGCCGCTCACCTGGCGCTTGCGAAACTGGAAAGCCGGCTGCCGGAGCGCCTGCTGATCTGTACCCAGAATGTGGACAATCTGCACGAGCAGGCGGGCTCCCGAAACGTGCTGCACATGCACGGCGAGCTCTTCAAGAGCCGCTGCGACACCTGCCGCCGCCCGCCGTTCGAGGATAGCAACGTTTACCAGCCGCCGGCCGAGATTCCGCGCTGCGCCTGCGGCGGGCGGATCCGGCCGCACATCTGCTGGTTTGGCGAAGTGCCCTTCGGCTTGGAGCGCATTTACCAGGCCCTGGATGAGTGCACAGTGTTCATGGCGGTGGGCACCTCCGGCGTGGTGGAACCTGCTGCCAGCTTCGTGGCTCAGGTCAGCGGCCGGGCGCGCACCATTTACGTGGGGCCGGAGGAGCCGGCCAACGCCGTAGCATTTACGGAACGGCACCTGGGTAAGGCGGGGGAGGTGCTGCCGGAGCTCTTGGGTACAACCTAGAGTTGCGCCGGATGGAGCGAATGGCGGAGGGAGAGGGATTCGAACCCCCGGTACCCTTTCGGGCACAGCGGTTTTCAAGACCGCCCGTTTCGACCGCTCACGCATCCCTCCGGGCTTGTCTTTTCATCAGTTTATCAGCATCCACAGAAGCCTTATACCGGCTACTTGTGGGGATTATTGTGAAGACCTTGCGCATTCAATTGTTTGGCTTGCACGCATGCTGACGGGCCGACCACGATTCTTGAGGATTTTAGTGAACGTGGGGCTTTGGGGAAACAGGGCGCTCCTGCAGGTAATATGGATTCGGTTGCAAGCCGCTGCCGCAGACTGCGAGGGGGTGAGTGTCAAAGCCGCCCTTCATGATGAGGCGGCCGGGGAGGGTGTCCACGTCGTACATGCACACCACGACGCAGGGGAAGCGAGCCGCCATGGCCGTGACGCTGTTTTCCAGTTCCAGGACCTCATCTTCACCCCTGCCCGGCAGGGGATCGCTGCCCATGCCCAGATTGCCCAGAAAGCGGATAGCAGGCGCGCCCCGGCGCAGCGCACTTTCGAACACCTGAGAAATATTTGAAAGGGTAACCACGGCGGAAGCTTCCCGCCGCAGAACCGTGAGGCGATGTTCAGCGATCAGGCGGACGGGATCGAAACCTTTCTGGCGCAAAATGCTCACTGCGTTGTCGGTGGCTTCGATGTGACCGAACAGGGCACAGTGATCGGCGGCTCGCAGTCCAAGTTCGAGGAAGCGCACGCCACGTTCAAACTGCGTCTCATCTTGCCAAAAATAAACGAGGTGCGAACCGAGTTCCACCTGATCATCGGTGATTCCTAAGGGAATGGCGGAACGCCGCAGCGGTGCGTGCTGCGAAATCGAGTCCTGCAACCTGGCGGCTAAGCGCCGGCCAAAACCCTGCGGCAGGTCAAAGGCGCGTCCATCGCCTGCCAGACGGACGACATTGCGCGCCCCGTCGAGAACGGCGGAACAGTGCCGACACAATTTGAAGTGCGCCTCCATGCGCCGGCCAAGGGCAGCATCCACTTCGCCATCCAGATAGTTGGAAATCTCGCGCACCACCTCTTCGCATTTGATATCTACGATCAAGAAACTCTGCCGTTTCCACCCGCCGTGCTTATGGCCGGCCGCACACTCCAAGTCAGCAGGTAAGCAGCCCCCTGGGGATGCGATGCAGTCCCCAGCAAAAGGTATCAAACTTGTGACTGAGCCTCTGTTTCCACGTACTTAGGCAGCTTACTTGTCTGCCACTTTAGCCGCAATGCGGTGGCGCAGGCGCTCGGAGAAGCCGCGGGGGAGATCAAAAGCCCGGCCGTCAGCGACCAGGCGAACTACGTTGCGCGCTCCGTCCAAAACCGCGGTACAGTGCGAACACACCTTGAAGTGCGCCTGCATGCGGGCGCGAAGGTCTGGATCTACATCTCCGTCCAGGTAATTGGAGATTTCCCGCCAAACGTGTTCGCAACTGATCTCAATAGAACGTTGCACTTCTCACCGGCCTGTAGTGTTTTTCCCCGCGGGTCCACGACCCGTCGTAGCCTGGGGCCAAGGCGTCGCGCATTTGCAAGCGCGCGCGCATCAGCCGCATTTTTACCGTGGCTTGCGTGAGTCCCAGCACTTCCGCCGCCTCTGCGATAGTCAAGCCCTGAACGTCGCGGAGCACAAAAACTTGACGATATTTCGGTTGCAGAGATGCCAAGGCGCGCGCCAACGCCTCCTTCAATTCCTTCTGCGCCAAGGCATCGGAGGGGATTTCCCGCCAGTCGGCGAAATCCATGGGCACGTAATCCCCTTCTTCCGTCTGCTGTCCTCTATCTATAGATTCGTAACGATCTTTTTTGTCACGGCGCAGCCGCATTCTGGCTTCGTTGATGCAGATCTGGATGAGCCAGGTGCTGAACTTCGCCTCACCGCGAAACTGCTCAAGGTGAGTTAGAGCCTTGAGCACCGCCTCCTGGGCCACATCCTCGGCATCTGCCTCATTCTGCGTAATGGAGAAGGCGGTCAGGTAGAGGCCGCGCTCGTAGGGTTGCACCAGAGCGTAAAACAGGTGCTTCTCGCCGGCTTTGACGCGCGAGATCAGTTCCTGTTCCGAGTAGGACTGCATTTGCGGCGCTTCCATAACGCTCTCGCGAACGGTTACCACACTATACGATAAGGCGCTCGCGCCGGCACTGCCGTGCCTATATAGGCATCTGAGTCCGGGCCAGGGCCTCAGCCTCCTTGCTGTCCATGTAAATGGCGAGTTTCCAATGACCTGCGCGCTTCTGCCAGATTTCCAGATAGCGCTGGCGACGGACAATCGTCTGGCCACCGGACTTGGGAGTCAGGATGTACTTGTGCCAGCCATAATCAAAGGCCCATTCACCCATGCCGCGCACGCCGATGACAATGGGCTGCAATTCCACCCTGCTTGTGGAAAACAAGTGACGCAGCCGAGCTTGAAGTTGATCACGCGCATCGCCGCCGAATAGACTGGCCTGTCCCTCCGACATATCCACAAAGTCCTCAGAAAGGACATTCAGCAACCGAGAAATATCGGCGTCGTTATAAGCGTCGCGAAACTCGGTTTTGGCGACCTCGATCGCGCGTTCGATGTTTTCCATGCTGCCCGCCTGGACGGCGCCGGATTATATACCAACCGGTACGTTTTAACCTCTGGGCGTCATCCACAAAACTTTCCTGGTTGTTACCTCCTCGAAGCACGCGCATCAGATGGCCATCATGAACGCCGCGTACGAACGTGGGTGTGCCCAGCGCCAAGTCCGTAATCTGCCAAGCTGCATCACCAGAACAACCGGCGCTGCATTTTTCACTGTGGGTATCGGGAGCAGGTTCAGCACTAAGGCAATCCATCAACTCTTAAAGGAGAGTACGTATGAAGGGTAAGAGAGTAGTTTTGGGCTTGGTAATTGCAATTGCAGTCATAGCCGGTTGGGCAGCGTTCCGTCCCGAGCGGCTGTTCATCAACGCCAGAGTCAATGAAAGTCTACCCGTGAGCCATGCTTCCTCCGGCGAGCAGCAGGTGCTGGCCTCCGGACGTTTTCACGACGGAGCGCACAAGGGTTCCGGCGATGCCACCATCTATCAACTGGCAAACGGCAAGCGCGTCCTGCGCTTCACCAACTTCGAAACCTCCAACGGGCCTGACGTTCATGTTTACCTGGTGGCGGCACCGGACGCCAAAGACAGCGAAACGGTGAAAAAAGCCGGCTTCGTGGAAGTGGGGCCGCTGAAAGGCAACGTAGGCGATCAGAATTATGACGTGGCGTCCGACTTGGATTTGTCCAAGTACCGCGCCGTCACCATCTGGTGCAAAAGATTTGCTGTGAACTTTGCCACCGCGCCGCTGACCTCCGGGGCGATGGCAAGCGCCAGCATGCCAGTGGAGACCGGCACTTTCCATGATGTTGCCCATACGGGGAAAGGCACGGCCAGCATCTACCAGGTTGCCGATGGCAAACGCATTCTGCGCTTCACCAACTTTGAAACCTCCAACGGGCCTGACGTGCGCGTGTACCTGGTGGCGGCCAATGACGCCCGGGACAGCGAAGCGGTAAAGAAAGCCGGCTTCGTGGAAGTGGGCCCGCTGAAAGGCAACATTGGCGACCAGAACTACGAACTGGCTTCCGACGTGGATCTCTCCAAGTATCGCGCTGTCACCATCTGGTGCAAGCGCTTTGGAGTGAACTTCGCCACCGCACCACTGACCATGAGCCAGAACACCATGGGCCAGAGCATGGCTCGCAACAATTAACACCCACACAACTCCAGGGAGGCGCTTATGAGTTACGACACCATTACGACGTGATCGTCACGGGCCCGTAGCCAGCGGCGGTACCCTGGCGTACCACCTGGCTCCTTCTGGAAGGAAGATTCTGCCGCTCGAGCGGGGCGACAATTGGACACTGGATCTTATGTTCTCCTGGGACAGGGTGCAGTTTGTTACGTTTCGTGCCCGTACGGTATCTCATGAAACAGAAGTCGGCAGAGGACATCTCTTAGCTGCGTCTCAGCCGGACGACAAGCGCATGATTGGCGGGCTGGAGGAAACTGGATGAAATATCGCTTTGTGGTTCTGTTCCTTCTTTTTTCATTGCTGACGCGAGTGGTGAAGGCAGCCGACCACCTTCGCCTCAATCCGCACCTTGATTATTCCAGCGACAGCCACGATGGTCCCCTGATTACCGGCGACCACTTGCAGGATGGCATCGTGGCGGGCCGGCCGAACTACGTCATCATTTATGGCGAAGGCTGTTTCAATTCCAAGCGGCAAGCGCGGCGCACGGTGGAGTTGTATACAAAATACCGTGGCCGCGTGAACTTTGTTGTCATTGACCTGGACACGCCCTTGAAGGCCGCCCAGCAGGAGCTGGTAAGCCGCTTCTATCGCGGTTACATTCCGCACGTAGTGGTGTTGGACACCCCCGGAAATCCGGTGTACAACTCTTCCGGCGAGGCCCAGGTCGCAATCATTTCCGCGATCCTAGATCGCCTGCTGAAGTAAGGGCGCGCAAAAAGGTCATGTGGGACAGTTGGGCCATCGTGATTGGTTCCGGCCAGGCGGGCACTTTCCTTAACTCTTGCCGAAACCGGACGCAAAACCGCCCTGATCGAGCGCCAGCACATAGGGGGGCCTTCGTCAACGAGGGCTGCACGGCCCACCGAAACCATGGTGGCCAGCGCGGGCGTGGCATATCTGGCGCGTCGCGTCGCCGATTATGAAGTACAACACCGGGGCCGTCTCGGGCAGCCAGACCACAATCCGCGGGCGCAAGCGGGCCCGGCGGCCGCGCCCATCGTTCGGCCATTCAGGGGACCGGCATGGGACTGGCAATCGCCAAGGCCATCGTAGAAGCCCACGGTGGCACTGTCTCCGTGACCAGCCAATTAGGCAAGGGCTCGGTTTTTCCCTTCGCTCTCCCCGCACACGCACAGTGAGCTCGCACAGGCGCTTTGGTTCAGCTTGGGTTGAGTATATTATCGAAACTCGATAATAACGACCGTCAATTTCATTGGACGCCGGATGACTGGTTCGAGCCGGCACGTGACGCCGGTTGAAGAGGGGAAGGAGCGAACAATTATGGCGGTGAGCCGCCGGGGTTTTCTGCAGATGGCTACTGCGGTGGCGGGCAGCACTCTAATCCCGGGGGCACTCGCCCATTCCACCGTTTCAGGAGAACCAGAGACTCCGCCACAGGCCGCAGGGGCGGCCGATTACACCATTCGAATCGCTGCCAGCCCGGTCGAGATCGCAGCGAAGAAAATCATTTCGACTACAACCTACAACGGCCAATTTCCCGGCCCGCTGCTTCGCTTCAAGGAGGGGCAGCAGGTGACGGTTGACATCTATAACGACACGGACACGCCTGAGCAGTTGCATTGGCATGGGCAAATTGTGCCTGTGGACGTGGACGGGGCAGCAGAAGAAGGAACGCCCTTCGTACCGGCGCGTGGCAAGCGGCGCATTTCCTTTGTGCCGCGACCTTCCGGCTATCGTTTTTTTCACACACACAACCGGGCGGGCGCGGACCTTTCTGCCGGGCAATACGGTGGCCAGGTCGGGCACGTGTACATCGAACCCAAACACGAATCCGGCCATTACGACCGCGAGGTATTTCTGGTGCTGAAGGAGTTTGGCCCAACCTTCAGCCGCGGCGGAGACATGCCGGAAGATGTGCTTTCGCCGGCGACGAAGGCGAAATTACTGCAAGACAGAGGCGAGTCGGCGATGAAGGCGTCGCTCGCCAAAGGGATGCCCAGGGGATACGAGGTTGGCTACAGCTTGTTCACGATCAATGGGCACATGCTAGGGCATGGAGAGCCGGTTCGGGTGAAGCGGGGCGAACGCGTTTTGTTTCACGTGCTGAATGGCAGCGCCACAGAAATTCGTAACCTGGCGCTGCCCGGCCACGTCTTCCATGTGGTCGCGCTGGACGGAAACCCCGTGCCCAATCCGGCTACAGTTCCTTTTCTGTGGCTGGGCACGGCCGAGCGAGTCTCCGCGATCGTGGAGATGAACCATCCCGGCGTCTGGCTCATGGGCGACACCGACGATGACGACCGCCGCCACGGCATGGGCATCGTGGTGGAGTATGCCGGACAGACCGGAAAGGCGCAGTGGATCGCGCCGCCAAAGTTCCGCTGGAATTACACCCGCTTCGCTATGGAGGGAGCCCGCGCGCCGGCTCCCGATGAGACCTTCGAGATGACGTTCGCCAAGGACAACGCCGCGCTCGAAGGATTCAACCGCTGGACCATTAACGGAGTCGCGTATCCCATGAGAGGTGGCATGGCGCCCGCCTCGTTTCACGTCAAGCAGGGCCGCCGCTACCGTGTTCACATGCGAAACGCCAGCGACGACGTCCACCCCATTCACCTTCACCGGCACACCTTCGAGTTGACGAACGTTGCGGGAACGGCAACGGCCGGAGTCATGAAAGACGTGGTCATGGTGGGAGGCTATCAGGAGATGGCATTCGACTTCGTGGCCAACAATCCCGGCATGACGCTGTTTCATTGTCACCAGCAACTGCACATGGATTTCGGCTTTATGACCCTTTTTGACTACGTGTAGAAAAGATACTGAATGGCTCGAACCACCAGGGCTCGGATTCGATCAGCAGAATACCGAGAGCTGTACTCCGGGCTGATCCGTCTTCACCTCCTGTACCACGCTTCCAGGAAGCCGATTTTCGGTTTGCAGATGATCGAGGAACTGGGACGACATGGCTACAAGGTGAGCCCGGGTACGCTCTATCCCGTGCTTCACGGAATGGAGAAGAGAGGTTTGCTGCGCTCGTCGCAGCAAGGTTTCCGTAATGGTCGCCGCGTTTACCGCGCAACCCCAGCCGGCCGCAAGGCCCTGAAGGCAGTCAAACATCGGGTTCAAGAGCTGTTCAGCGAGCTGTTTGAGGACGTGCTGAGTGGCGCGCACAAAGGGGCGCTGCGGTGATCCGGAGACGCTGCCGCTTCACAGGGAGGAATGGCAAAAGTGACCACCAGGCTTCAGACGCACACCCGAAAGTTTCGCGCTGTTGTATTGGTTCTGGTACTTCTTTCCGGCGTTTCGGCCGCCCAGACCAACAATGCTCTCCCCAAAGCCATTAAGTTTGAGGATGCGCTCAATTACGCCCTGGCCCATTATCCGTCGGTGCGCGCGTCTCTGGAACAGGTTTCAGGGGCGCGGGCTGGCGTGAGCCTGGCAAGATCACAGTACTTGCCCCAACTGAATGGCGTGTATCAGGACGATCGCGCCACACTGAACCAGGTGGCAGGCCTCTGGCTGCCGACGCCGCTCACGCCTACGGTGGAGGGGCCGCTTGCCGGCTCCAGCGGACAAAGCTATTGGGGCAGCCAGGCAATGGCGTTCTTTTCCTGGGAACCTATTGACTTTGGCCTGCGCCCGTCGGTTGTGGAGCTGGCGAAATCGGGGGTCGAAAAGGCCAATTCCAGCCTGGCCGTGACTCGGCTGCAGGTGGCGACCGCCGTTGGCAACTACTTTTTAGCCGCCTTGGCAGCTGAGCAGGTTGTGGCAGCAGCACAAGCGAA
The DNA here is from genome assembly GCA_050257615.1 of Chlamydiota bacterium. Classification (GTDB taxonomy): domain Bacteria; phylum Acidobacteriota; class Terriglobia; order Terriglobales; family Acidobacteriaceae; genus JAICWP01. The sequence goes on from JBLMXE010000028.1 coordinate 8,509, forward strand.
TGTGGATCGCTGGCAGGCAGTGAATCGCTCGGTGCACGCGCTGGTAGACAACAGCTTGCGGCCCGGCGCCGACGCCTCGCGAGCCGACGCCCAGCTGGCGCAGGCAAGAGCGCAGCTCTTTCAGGCGCAAGCCGGAGAACAAGCAGCCTTGGCCACGCTGGCGGCTCTGATGGGAATGGCGGGCAATCCGATCAGACTGGACCCAGGCGGCCTGCTCCAGCTTCCTCCAGTTGACGCCCTGCCGCACGTTCCGCCTGCCGACAATCCCTTGGCGCGGCAGCAGATGACAACGGTGCAACAGGTGCAGGCGCAGGAAAAGGTTCTGAGCCGCACCGACTATCCGCGAATTTTCTTTCAGGGAGAAGCTCTTGGCCGGGGCAGCGAAGTGCCCAATAACGGCTCCATTATTGGGAATTGGAAGGGCCTGGCTCCCGCGCGGGGGAATTGGGCGGCGGGGATCACACTCGCGTTTCCCAATGTCTTCGACTTCAAGGCACTGAGCGCTGAAAAGCAGATGCAAAAAGCCAACGAGCACAGGCAACTGGCATTCTATGACAAGACGATTCAAGACCTCACCGGCCAGGTGCAGGCGGCCGTGGCTCAGCTCAAAGGCGCGCAGCTCGTGGCTCAGCAAACTCCAGTTGAACTGGTTGCCGCCCGCACGACAGAGACCCAATCGCGTGCCCGCTACGAAGCCAGTCTCGCGACGATTGTGGAAGTGGCTGAGGCCGAGGGTCTGCTGGCCCAGGCGCAGATGGACGATGCTGTGGCCCGTTTGAACCTGTGGCGCAATCTGTTCAGGGTGGCATATGCGCAGGGTGATCTGCGGCCGTTCTTGAATCTGCTAAACGCGCCCAGACCGTAAGTGGCGCTTTTTTTGAAAGTACGAAGGTGGAGGAGCACGTCCAATGTGGCTAATTCGATTGGCACTGCGGCGACCGATCACTATTCTGGTCGCGGTGATTGCGATTGCCCTGGGTTCCATTCTGGCGGTCAATCGGATGCGGGTGGATATCTTCCCCAATTTGAATCTGCCGGTCATCTACGTGGCGCAACCCTACGGAGGCATGAGTCCGGCGCAGATGGAAGGCTACCTCGTCTATTACTACGAGTATCACTTCCTTTACATCAATGGCATCGAGAGCGTTGAGGACAAGTCCATTCAGGGCAATGGCCTGCTGAAGCTAACCTTCTATCCCGGCACCAACATGAGCCAGGCGCTGGCGCAGACCATTTCCTACGTCAACCGCGCACGCGCCTTCATGCCCCCGGGCACGGTCTCGCCCTTCGTGATCCGCTTCGACGCCGGGACCGTGCCGGTGGGCTACGTTGTCTTTTCGAGCGACACCCGCACTGTGGGCGAGATCCAGGACTTGGCGCTCAACCGTGTGCGGCCGGCATTTGCGACACTACCCGGCCTGACCTCACCCCCGCCCTTCGGCGGCAACCAGCGGACCATGGTCATTACCGTCAATCCCGACCGCCTGCGCGCCTACAACATGTCGCCCGATGAGGTGGTACAGGCGCTTAATCGCGGCAACATTTTGCAGCCGGCGGGGAATGTGCGCACGGGCAGTCTGTTGCGGATCGCCCAGAGCGATTCGGTTACACCTAACATTCAAACTCTCGCCGACTTGCCCATAAGGATCGGCTCCGGGCCAACCGTCTACCTCCACGACATTGGCGCGATCCAGGACAGCAGCGATATCCCAACCGGTTACGCGCTGGTAAACGGCCGGCGTTCGGTCTATATCCCCGTGACCAAGCGTCCGGATGCGTCCACGGTTACCGTGGTCAATGAAGTCAAAAAGAACCTGCCGTACTTTCAGTCGCTCGTTCCCAACGACATCAAGGTCACCTACGAGCTGGACCAATCACCCTATGTCACCAGCGCCCTGACTGCGGTCGCCCGCGAAGGGCTGCTGGGCGCCCTTCTGACCGGCTTGATGGTGCTGCTGTTTCTGGGTGACTGGCGAAGTTCTTTAATTGTCGTTATGACCATTCCCTTTGCGCTGCTGACCTCGGTAGTCGCCCTGTGGCTCAGCGGCCAGACCATCAACATCATGACCCTGGGCGGGCTGGCCCTGGCCGTGGGCATCCTGGTGGATGAGGGCGTTGTGCTCATTGAAAACATTGACAACACACTTCAGGGCGAGCCCAATCTGCCAATCGCGCGCGGTGTGCTCAACGCGACTCAGAGGACGGTGTTACCACGCTTTCTGTCCCTGCTGGCGATCGTGGCGGTCTTCTTACCTTCGTTTCTGATGACCGGCGTGGCACAAAGCCTGTTTGTGCCGCTTTCCCTGGCGGTTGCGTTCGCCATGACCGCCTCTTTCCTGTTGTCCAGTTCCTTTTTGCCGGTGATGTTCTTGTGGATGCATCGCCAGATCGAGCGAGGCCATAAGGCGCTGATTGCAGGGCGATGGGATTTCGACCGTCTACGAGACCGCTGGGGCACGTTTCTCGAACGCCATAGGGGTTTTGCCTGGCCGATCATCGGAGGCTACGCCACGGTAGTGCTGATGATTATTCTCCTGCTCGGACCGAGTCTCGGCCAGGAACTTTTTCCCAGCGTTGGCGCCACGCAGTTTCGCCTTCGCTTCAATGGCCCGGCTGGGACGCGGGCAGAAGACACAGAGCTCCTCGTGTCCCGCGCGCTGGACCAGATCGGCGAGGCCGCCGGCCCGCAAAATGTCGCGATCACATTAGGTTACGTCGGCACACAGCCCGCGAGTTATCCCATCAACACGGTCTTCCTCTGGACCAGCGGGCCGCAAGAGGCAGTCATTGATGTAGCTCTCCGGCCTGATGCTCACATTAATGTCAGCGCGCTCGAAGAGAAACTGCGCCACAAGCTGCCGGCGCAATTCCCCGGTTCGACTTTCTCCTTCGAGCCGGCAGACCTGGTCAGCCAGATCATGAATTTTGGCGCCCCGGCTCCGGTGGAGATAGCGGTGGTTGGGCCGGATTTGAATGCCAGCCGAGCATATGCCGAGCGACTGAAAGGTGAATTGAGCCAGATTCCCGATTTGCGCGATCTGCGCTACGAACAGCCGCTGGACTATCCAACGGTGGACGTGAGGGTCAATCGCGTGCTGGCCGGGCAGTTGGGCGTGACTACGGACCAGGTGGCCCGGTCACTCTCGGAGGCGACCTACTCCAGCCGGTTCACCACTCCCAACTTTTGGGCTGATCCGAAAACGGGCATTGGCTACCAGGTGCAGGTGCAGTACCCGCAGCCGAGAATCACCTCCGTGCAGGATGTTCAGAACATTCCAGTAATGCCCGGCCAGGCGCAACATCCTCTGATCGGGGATTTGGCTACGGTTAGGACCGGCACGACCGTAGGTGAGTACGACCGGCGCAACGGTTTTCGCATGTTGATGCTCTCCGCCAACATCGCCGGGCAGGATCTGGGGCGCGTCTCGAAGAGCATAGATGCGGCAATCCGCCGAGCAGGCACCCCGCCCCACGGTACCACGGTGCAGATTCGGGGCCAGATAGCGCCCATGCGCGAAACCCTCAGAAATTTGGCTATTGGGCTGGGGCTCGCCATTCTCACCATCTTCCTGCTACTCTCGGCAAACTACGAGTCCTTGCGCCTGGCCTTGGTGGTTCTGACTACCGCGCCGGCGGCCATCTGCGGTGTGATTCTCATGCTTTTAATCACCCGTACCACTCTCAATATCGAATCCTATATGGGAGCGATTATGGCGGTGGGCGTGGGAACGGCCAATGCCATCCTGCTCGTAACCTTTGCGGATCAGCATCGGCGAGGCGGGGCGTCGGCCTTCGATTCCGCCCTCCAGGGCGTGAGGGAGCGGATGCGTCCGATCCTGATGACCAGCGCAGCCATGATTGCGGGCATGGTTCCTATGGCCTTGGCCGCCGAGGTCACCGCGCCGCTGGGAAAGGCGGTCATCGGAGGGCTGCTGGCGGCTACACTCGCCAACCTGGCCGTACTGCCTTTCGTTTTTTCGATCATTCAGCAGCGAGCGCAGACGGCCTCGCCGTCGCTCGATCCTGACGACCCGGAGAGCCGGTATGCCAGCAGCTAAAGAAATGCTTTCCGGCGCCCACTTGCGTCTTGGGAAAGGTGTTATGAGATCGCTTGTCGCATTATCGGGATGCACTGTTCTTCTCGCGTTATGTCTAGGTCCCGCTTCCTGCAGTCAAAAGGGAGGCGGTACCGTATCTTCCGCCGCAGAGACCCGCGCCCAGGTGGAGGTGACCGCCGTAAGATCGCAGAAGCTCAGTACAACGGAGCGATTGCCGGCCGAACTTCTGCCCTATGAAACGGTGGACATCTACGCTAAAGAGACCGGATTCGTAAAATCCATCAAGGTTGATCGCGGATCGAGGGTGAGGCAGGGCGAACTCATTGCTCAACTCGAAGCTCCCGAACTGGTGGCCAAACGCGCCCAGGCCAATGCCATGTACCAAAGCGCAGAATCACAGCTGGCCGCGGCTCAGGCCAAGCTTGCCGCCGATCAGGCAACCTTCCAACACATGAGCGCTGCCGCCAAGACTCCAGGGGTAGTTGCCGCCAATGATCTGGACATCGCACAAAAGGCCGCCCAGTCCGACGCTGCGAACGTCGAAGCGCTGCGCAAAACTGCTGATGCGGCCCAGGCGGGGATGAGGGCGGTGGCGCAACTGGAATCGTACCTGAATATCACCGCTCCATTTGATGGCCAGCTGACAACCCGCTATGTACATCCCGGGGCCCTGGTGGGGCCGGGCGGCGGCGCCGGCGCCGCGACCCCGATTGTCCGCATCGAGACCCTGACCCGCCACCGCCTGGTGGTACCCGTGCCCGAAAATGATATCGCAGGAGTTCCTGAGGGGACGCAGGTAGATTTCAATGTGCCATCGTTTCCAGGCAAGACTTTCCACGCGCCGATCGCCAGAATTTCCCACGATGTGGACATCAAGACGCGGACCATGCCGGTGGAGCTGGACGTCAGGGACCCGCATGCGGTCCTGGTGCCGGGAACGTTTTGCGAGGTGGACTGGCCTGTGCACCGAACCTATGCGACGCTGTTCGTTCCAGCCTCGGCTGTAGCCAGCAACCTGGAACGCACTTTCGTGATTCGGGTGCGCCACCGCCGAGGCGAATGGGTGGACGTAAAGACAGGCGCCAGTTCCGGCAATCTCATCGAAGTCTTCGGCGATTTGCACAAGGGGGACGAAGTCGTGGTCCACGGCACGGACCAGCTTCGCCCCGGAACCGAGCTGTCTCCACGCGTAGTCAGTTTGAGATAACTTTTTTCGGAGACTTGCCGCTAACCATGAGGCCGCTCACAGTTTTCGGATTGTTTGCCGTAACCGCGATGGTTGTGTGCTACGCATTCGAGAATCGCAGCGCCTGGTTTATTTTGGCCTTTGCCGTGGCGTGCGTCCTGGCTTCCGTGTACGGATTTCTCCAAGGGGTGTGGCCGTTTGGGCTCGTCGAAGCTGTGTGGACAATCGTGGCGCTGCGGCGATGGTGGTCGCAGCATAAGGCGGGCGTGACCGGCATAAGATCATCAGCCCCCTGAAATGCCTAAACGGTAGCGGCGGGTGGATGGCTTGATTAGGATCTCACCGGCTTCTGGGAGCCCAGCCCACAGCGATCAAATTCCCTGCGCAATGCGGTAATAAACGTCGTTCCAGCGCAGTTCCTGCTTGAAATGACGGACCGTGGTGCTGTTGTCAATAAGCAGAAACTCCATGCCCGCCATCTCCGCGAAGTCTTCCAGGTGCTGCGCCGTCAGGGCGTGGCTGAAACAGGTGTGGTGAGCGCCGCCAGCAAGAATCCAGGTGGCGGCTGCGATCTTCAGGTTGGGTTCTGGAATCCAGGTGGCTCGAGCTACCGGCAGGCGGGGCAGGGGCTGCTCGGGCGGAACGGTGTTCACCCGATTGACAATCAGGCGGAAGCGGTCGCCCATATCCACAATAGCGGCGTTGATGGCGGGCCCGCTGCGGGCGGTGAACACCAGGCGGACCGGATCGGATTTGCCGCCGATGGAGAGGGGATGAATCTCCGCCGTCGGCCTGCCGCCAGCGATGGAGGGGCAAACTTCCAGCATGTGCGCGCCCAACACGGTGCCGCCGTCGCGCAGGTGGTAGGTGTAATCCTCCATGAAGGACGTGCCACCCGCGAGGCCCGAGGCCATCACCTTCATGGCGCGCACCAGGGCGGCGGTTTTCCAGTCACCCTCGGCGCCGAAACCGTAGCCCTCGGCCATCAGGCGCTGCACCGCGATGCCCGGCAACTGGCAGAGGCCGTGCAGATCTTCGAAGGTGTCGGTGAAGGCCTTGAAGCCGCCGTCGTCGAGGAAGTGGCGCAGCCCGAGCTCAATGCGGGCGGCTTCGCGAAAGGCGGCGCGTTGCGCGCCCTGAGGACGCAATGCAGCGGCCACTTCGTAGGCGTGGTCGTATTCGCGGGTGAGGGCATCAGCGTCGGAGTCGGGAACCTGGCGGATGCGCTGCACGAGTTCGCCCATGCCGTAACCGTTTACCGAATAGCGCAACCGGCGCTGGGCTTCCACCTTGTCGCCTTCAGTGACGGCGACCTGGCGCATGTTGTCGCCGAAGCGGGCTACCTTGAGCTGCTGCGCGTCCTGCCAGGCGCAGGCGGCGCGTGTCCAGGTGGCAAGCTCGGCCAGCACCTCCCCATCCTGCCAGTAGCCGACCACGACCTTGCGCTTCAGGCGCAGGCGGCTGCCTAAGAAGCCGAACTCGCGGTCGCCATGGGCGGACTGGTTCAGGTTCATGAAATCCATGTCAATGGTCGCCCAGGGCAGGTCGCGGTTGAACTGGGTGTGCAGGTGCAGGAGAGGCTTCTGTAGGGCCTGCAGGCCGGCAATCCACATTTTGGCGGGTGAGAAGGTGTGCATCCAGGTGACTAGGCCGATGCAGTTGGGAGCGCGATTGGCATCCAGGCACAGCTCATGGATGGCGTCAGGAGTGGTCATTACCGGCTGGCATACGATGCGCACGGGAATGTGTTTTGACTCGGCCAAGCCGTGCGCGATGGCCTGAGCGTGCTCCGCCACCTGGTTCAGCGTTTCCTGCCCGTAGAGGTGCTGGCTGCCGGTGACCAACCACGCTTCGCGCGCGCCCAGATCAATCATCAAGGTTCCTCAGGGTAATCGCTTTCAAAGATGCCCGAGCGGCAGGCCTTAGTCGCAAAAGGGGCTGCTGCATCCTTATAAGTAATCGTTTTCTGATACTACCAGAGTTTCCGCCTTTTGCTGCGGCCTGGTTTCGCCCTTCCAGAGCTTGTTAAGGGGGAAACAGGAAACTCTCCGCGGCCTCTCTCGGCCTTTGTCGGCCGCCGATAGCGCTCCTTCCCCCGGGATCGAAAGCAGCTACCAACCAGCGACTAGAACGACACTCGCATTCCCAACTGGATCTGCCGGGCACTGAGCGCAGAGGTCACCTTGCCAAAGAGAGGATCGGCCATGAAGTTGTGAACGCCTCCCAGGTTGACGTGGTTGAGCACGTTGAGGAAATCAAAGCGGAACTGGAGATTGCCGCCTTCGCCCAGCCAGGGGATGTGCGAGTTCTTGAGCACGCTGGCATCAATCTGCACCAGGCCGGGATTGCGATAGATGTTGCGCGGCAGGTTGCCCTCTGTGCCCGCCAGCGGCGCAGGAAAATTCGCCGCCGTAAACAGGCCGTTGATGTACTGCTGCCGGCTATAGGACCCGGTGTAGTTGGTGCTCGGGGTCATGGGGATGTCCCAGTTGTTGCCGTCCTGGTTGTAGTCGCCGCCGGCGGTGAGGGGAAGATTATTCACTACCCAAAAGGGAGTCCCGCTCTGGGCTGCGGCAATGCTGCTCAGTTCCCATCCCGAAGTCAGCACCTTGGCGAAGCCGCTATGCAGGCCGGGAATGATGTAGGTCCCCGAAAAGGAAAGACGCTGGCGCACGTCCCAATCGGCGTTGCCCCAGTAGCTGAAGTATGCGTTTTGGTCGGGGATGTTGAAGCCGATATCCTGATCGAACCGAGTTCCGGCTTCGGGATAGTCCATGGCGTGAGAAAGTGTGTAGGAACCCTGGAAATTCAAGCGGGCGCTCGGCCGGCCGCGCAGGGTCAGGATCATCGCGTTATACGTGCTGGCGTTCTGGCCGCGCACGTAGTTGATAACGCCAAAACTGGAATTCAGACGGTTGATGGTCACCACGCCGCCGGCGACGGTGGCGCAGCCGGCGCACCGGTTCACGTCGGTGCCCACCAGCTGGTCGTAACCGCGCGAGCCCGAGTAATTGGCGCCCGCCACCAGGTGCCAGGGCAACTGGTGCTCGACCCCAATCATGTAATTGACCGCGTATGGCGGCTTCATGTTGCGGTCCAGCGACCACACGTTGGTGGGAATACCGGTGATGCCGCCCTGGGCATTCAGCGACCCCGGCGGAATGGGCGGCAAGGGGAAATTGAAGGGATAGGTGCCGGACTGGGCAAAGGCAAAATAGTTGCCCAGCGGCTGGCCGTTGGGCGCGGTCTGGGTGAAGGTTTCGCTCAGCACGCCGGGCGGGTTATTGCGCATTTCGTCTACCGTCTGGCCCAGGGTGATCCAGTCGCGATACACGCCCACGCCGCCGCGAATATTCCAGTTTCCAGATCTGGTCGGGTCCCAGGCGAAGCCGATGCGGGGGCTCCAGAGATTGGTCTGCGAGTTGGCAAACACGCCCGGAACCACCTTTACCGAGCCGGCGCCAACCTGCTGCGCTAAGGTGGAACCGGAACCCAGAATAAAGCTGCTGAACTGGAAGCCGCTGTCGCCCCAGGAAGTGTGGTTTGTAAAGTCGTCCCAGCGCAGAGCCAGAGTCAGGGAAAGGTTTGGCTTGAGCTTCCAGTCATCCTGAACAAAGAAGCCAAAGGGATT
>JBLMXE010000029.1:0-4331 GCA_050257615.1 Chlamydiota bacterium
GCGAAGAAGTAGAAACCGGCTTAACCAAACTGGCAAAAATCCTCGGCGATAATTTCAAGACCAAGGTCATTCTGACCGTGGAGAAGCACCGCCACCGGGCGGAAATCACCATCAATCCCCGTAATCATTCCCTGGTCGGTTTGGCGGAAGCCGCCGACATGGTGGCCGCCATCAACGCGGCCATGGAGCGCATCGAGCAGCAGGCGGTCAAATATAAGACGCGGTGGCGGACCAAAAAGCGCCAGCCCAAAGACAAGTGGAATGGACAGGGCGCGCAGCCGGAGCTGGTGGCGGCGGTGGGCGCTTCCGCCGACACTGCGGTGCCCCTGGTGGCCCACAACTATCCCCCCGTGCCCCGCGCCAGCGAGCCGCACATCGTGCGCTCGCGTAACGGGGTGGCCATGCGGCCGCTCACCCTGGAGGAGGCGGTCAAGGAGGCCCAGTTCCGTGATCACGACGTGTTTGTGTTCCGCGATCCCAACGGCAAGGTGATGGTGCTGCACCGCACCAAGGACGGGAAGATGGAGCTGATCGAAGCGCCTTAGAAGCAGTTCTCAGTTCTAAGTTCTCAGAAGGGCGCGGCTTCCACCGTGCCCTTTGTTTTGGTCTCTTCCCTGGACTCCCGTGTTCTGGAAACATGCAGAGACAGAGCAGAAGCGTCGTTCTGAGCGTCGCGTGACTGAGCCCTGGCAAGACAGGGCAGCCAAAAAACTGCCCTTGCCGGTCACAAAATGTCTAACATTGCGCTATATGTTTAGTGAACACTCGCCGCGGCACCGCCGGAGGCTATGCCGCGAGAGCGTTCGTCTATGCTGGCAACGTATGGCGCTAGCATTTGCCGCATCCGCTGGCGGGCGCGAAACAGTCGCGCTTTCACCGTGCCCACCGTGATGCCCAGAATCTCCGCTGCCTCCTGCGCCGACATGCCCTGGACGTCCCGCAAAACGAACACCGCGCGCAGCCGCGGACGCAGCCGGTGTACCGCCCGGGCCAGCGCGCGGCGCAACTCGCCTTCGCTGCATTGTTCCTCGGGAGTCGCGGCCGGACTGGCGATTTGCAGCTCAAATACGGCCTCGTCGTCTCCCGTGGTTAGTTCGAGCGGAGCTACAGGAAACTTTTTCTGGTGGCGGATCCGGCCCAGGGCTTCGTTGACGGCGATGCGGATCAGCCAGGTAGAGAAGGCGGACCGGCCCTCGAAGTTTCTGATATTGCAGAAAGCTTTCACAAAAGCTTCCTGCACGACGTCTTCGGCATCCTGCAGATTCCCGGTCAAATGCCGGACCACGCGAAAGACCTGCCGGTCATAGCGCTTTACCAGTTCGCCGAAGGCTTGCACGTCGCCCGCGCGCGCCGCGTTCACCAGGGCCAGGTCGCTGCCGGTCTCCACTGCCAGGACTCCTGTTGCCGCCGCCATAATTTCCTTCCTGCACCGCGGAGCACGCTGCTTTGCTCCGTGGCGATCTTTCCTTTTTGCTGGTGAGGGCACGGTGACTACAAGTTAGTAAAACGAAGCGAAGGGAAGATTTCATCCCTGCCGCGCAAAAATTTCACAAATGCCGGCGCCGACAACAAGACGGTTAACAAATAGCGTGGATAAACAAGGAAATCAGAGGGAACGTACTAGCTGCTCCGCAACATTGCGGGTAAGGTCAGAGCCTCCTACGACAACTACGCCTAGCCCATCGCCAGCGAAGGAAGCGACGGAAATGCCGTAGTCGGTCTCGCGATGAAGCCGATTACCGCCGCCGTGGGTGGGCAGGGAATCGGAGGGCAAGTTCTGCCGCAGCATAAGGAAGACGGAAACTTCCTGCGAGCCGCTGCCGTACACCAGGTGCAGGGCAGTGGCTTGCAACAAACCACAGATGCGGGCCTTGTGCAGAGGCAGGCCGGCGATGGCCTGGGGAATATGTGCATCGGGAACGGTGCGGCGGGCAAGATCATTAATCTCGCTGCTGCTGGTGTGCCAGAGCCTGGGCTCGCGCAGCACTACCTCGGTGCGGTGGTCATCAACCGCATCCAGGCACAGCAGATGCATGGGATCGTTGACTGTGACGCGATAAATAGCAAACGCGAAAAGCAAAACCATAGCCGCAGCGCCAGCCAGGGCCGGCCATCGCCACGGCAGGAAGAACATTCGCCGGCGCGGCTTGGCCTCCAGAGTCGTTTCAATGCGCCTCACCAGATCAGCCGACGGGGGCGTTGCCTGGCTTACGGCAGCCATCACCACGCGGTCGAGTTCGTACTCCTGCTGCAGCCGGGCTCGGCAGGCGGCGCAGGACTCCAGGTGCAACGCGAGTTCGCGCTGCGTGGCCTGGTCGAGATCCTCGGAAAACTGGGGCGCTAGCAGCCCTTCGGCTTTATGGCATCGCATAGTTTTTGTTCTCTGGCGCTTGGCATTACACCCGGGTTGGGGCGCATGAATTCGCGCAGCGCGGCTCGGGCTCGCCCCAAGCGCGACATTACTGTCCCTATGGGGATGTTCAGCATTGCCGCCACTTCCCGCAAGGCCAGCCCTTCCACTACCGACAACAAGAGCACACAGCGTTGTTCCTCGGGCAGGCGATCCACGCAGGCCAGAACCTCGTGCATGAAGACGCGATTGTCCGAGTTGGAGGCGACTGCCTGCTGGTCGGGTTCGAACTCCTCCCCCGCCGGCGATTCATGACGGGCCCACGGTTTGCGATGTTCCTCATTCCACAGGTTCATGAGAATGGCGAACAACCACGCTTTGCAATTGGTCTCGGGCTGGTATCGGTCGAAGGCTTTCCAAGCCCGAAGCATGGTTTCCTGCACCAGATCCTCCGCGGCTTCCTGCCTGCGACACAACCGTACCGCCGTGCGCAACAAGGCGCGCACGTGGGGCATGGCTTCTTCTTCGAAGCATGCACGGCGGTGGCCGGCTTGCATAATAACCGCCTCCCAGATAGTTGCAGGTCCACAATGCCTTACTGCTGAAGGCGTACCGCTCGGACTGTATAACGTTTAGGAAGGAATTCTCATCCCGCCGAAAGCAAATTTTCGTTCGATATACCCCGATTTCACCCGGCCTATGTGCCTGATAAAAAAAGGACCACCCCCGAGGGGTGGTCCCTGATTTTATGTCCAAACAGCCTAAAACAGGAGTTTGAGCCCGAACTGCAGGCGTCGCCGGCCGATACCGTCGGTAACGATATTGCCAGCGAAGGTGTCGCCGCCGTTCTGGTTGAAGCGGGTAGTGCCGAACGCGCCCGTCGTGACCCGGTTCACCCGAGGATTGGGGATCCCCAGCCACTGGTTGTTGAGCACGTTAAAGGCTATCGCCTGGAACTGCACAGTCAGGCGTTCGTTCACCTTGGTGTTCTTGAAGACACCCAGGTTGGCGGTGCTGATAGCCTGCCCGCGCTCCGTGTTCCGTCCGACTCCCAAAAAGGGCGAGCCGAAGAACTTAGCGGCGTTGGGATCGTTGATGATCCAGTGGGCCGCGTTCAGAGCCAGGGGGTTGCCGCTAGCCAGATCCACCAGGCCGCAGTTGGGGGCGGCGGGGTTGGTGCACCGGCCCACGGAAGTGAACGGGGCGCTGGAGTTGGAGACGATGGGACGGCAGGCATCGCGTGAGGACCCAGTCCAGTCAGTAGGATCGCAGAGCGAACCGTCCACCCGGTTCTCCACTACGGTATAGGGCTGGCCGCTGGTATAGCGGTAGGTGCTGTTGATCTGCCAGCCGCCCATGACGTGCCCCAGGAAACCCTGCTGGGTCTTGGCAAAGGGCAGATCGTAGGTCCACAGCAATCCCAGGACGTGGGGATAGTCAAGACCGCTGAGGCCGCGCTCGCCGGCCCCGATGTTGAATGGGTTCTGGGCGAAGGAGTTGGTGTTGCCGCCGGTGCCGGTCGAGAACACCTCGGAGGCGTTATCAATGGTCTTGCTGAAGGTATAAGACACCTGTCCGGTAAAGCCATGCCAGCTCTGTATGCGCAACTCGCTCTGCAGGCCGTGGTAGGTAGAGAACGCGCTATTGGCGTACTCCAGTACGGTCTGGCGGGCGCAATCGGCATAGCCGGCGACGAAGCCGGGCTGGGTAGGATCGGTGCAGGGGCTCAGGCCGGCGGGAATCAGGTTGCCGAAGCCGGCATCAATCAGCGGCTGCAGCGCGGGATTGCCGTTCACGGTCTGGAAGTTGCCCACGGTGTGGTTGCCCACGTAGCGGACTTCGGCGGCCACGCGGTGGCCAATGCGGCGCTGGATTCCGAGGTTCCACTGTTCCGAATAGGGATTGCGGAAGTTAGGGTCCAGAGCGGTCTGGGCCGCGAATCCCGGATCGCCTTTGGGAGCGAAGGGGAAGAGCGCAGCTG
>JBLMXE010000030.1:0-3276 GCA_050257615.1 Chlamydiota bacterium
CGGTTCCAGGCCGACGTGGGCCACTTCAATGCCCTTGCGTCCGCGCTTCAGTTCCACCGCCTTGATGCTGCTGGAACCTACGTCCAGGCCGACTATGGATTGTTTTCCAAACATGCTCTCCACCTTTAGAACTGCGCTCCTGCCGCCCGCGCTTTGAGTTTTTTCCCGCCCCGCCCTTCGCCCTGGGTGCTCTTCCGCTCCATCCAGGCATCCAGGATGGTTTTCTTGAACTTCCAGCGGTTTCCCAGCTTGAAAGCGGGAATTCTTTCTTCGCACACGTATTTGTAGAGCGTGTCTGCGCTCACGCCCAGGTACAGCGAAGCCTGGCGAATATTCATGACCTCGGGCGCATCCGTCATGCTCTTGTGACCCTCGTCCACAGCAGTGCCCTCCCGCTCCGCCTACACTCCGGCGAAGCCGGCCAAAACGGACAAGAGGGAACGTCCCTCTTTCTGAACTTTGGGGGAGATGCTTGTGTGTTGCTGCGTCTATTTCAACCGCTGCGCCAGAAGTGTCAAGGTTACTGTTCGGGTTTTGCCCGCTCGATGGGGGTTTTCACCGGAAAACGTCCGGCGGGGATTTTCCACAAACCTACTATGGCAGGTATACAAACCTGCGGAGAGCCCAACTTATAGTGGTATTTACCTCCAGGGTTCAGAATTAAGCGCGCCCCCTCATTACCGAGGTGTTGGTCCCTCGGTGTGCCTGCGTCTCGGATTCGGTACGATGCGCTCGCGCCGCGAATGTACATCGCCGCCTTGGCCGATAGCACAAACGTGCCATCACTGGAACCGCCGTGCTCCGCTCTGAGAACCCTCTTCGAGTTGCCCATCCCTGCCCACAAGGGTAGACTAACGCTCTGATTCTCTTTCCAGCAGTGCACCGTTGCCAGAAGTAGAACCAGCCCCGGGACTCTCTGCCGACACGGTCGTGGCCCCCCCAGTTCCTCATCGCCATTGTTTCGTGCAACTCGCCTGGTTCTTGGCGGCGCTGGGCATTGGCCTCCGTCTGGAACAGTATTTTCATAATCGGTCGCTGTGGATGGACGAGGCACTGGTCGGCCTGAATCTGATTCACCACTCCTTGGGGCAGTTAACTCATCGGCTGGACTACCACGTCGTCGCCCCGCTCGCCTGGCTTTTCGCCGCCAAGGCATCCAATGTGCTGTTTGGAAACCGGGAACTGGCTCTGCGCCTTCCGGTTATTCTCAGTGGTGTGGCCGCGGTAGTAGTGATCCTGTTTCTGGGCAAACGGCTGCTGTCCACTCCCGCATTGTGCGTGGCTGTGGGTTTGTTCAGCCTTTCCCGGCCTTTGATCTACTACTCCTCGGAACTCAAGCCTTATGGCAGCGACCCGGCAGTATGCGCTGTGCTCTGGCTGGTTGCATTCTGGACTCTTGCCAGGCCCACGCGCGTCCGCATCACGCTCCTGGGCCTGACGGGCGCGGTGGCCGTTTGGTGCTCCCATACCGCCGTTTTTGTGGCTTCTGGGCTGGGACTGACTATCCTCGGCTGGTGTATAGCAGAAGCGAACTGGCGCCGGCTGGTTGCCTTCGCACCGGCATTGCTTTTTTGGGGCGTCAGTTTCGGGTTCAACTACTGGTTTTTCGTGCGCGCCAGCAGTCACGATCCCATGTTGCTTGGCGCCTATGGACCGTTGCGGCTTTCGTTGTGGCACTTCGCGGACCTGGAGCACCTGGTGGAAATGGTGTTCGCATTCCAGCAAAACCCCATCACCATCCTGCTGGGTGTGAGTGTGTTCGCTTTTGTCGCGGGCTGCGTCTACTGTGGGCGCAAGTCGCGAGTGGCGCTCTCGTTCCTGCTCTCTCCCCTGTTCTTTGCCCTGCTGGCCTCGAGCTTGCACCTGTACCCCACCTGGGGCCGTTTCTACCTGTTCTTTACTCCGGCGATGGTCGTCCTGATCGCAGCCGGCGTGCAGGCGCTGCTGGAGGCAGGAGCTGCCGCCAGGATGCCGCTGGGCACGGTGGCTGTTTTTCTGTTGTTTCTGCAGCCTCTTTTGTCGGCCCGGGAAGTCATGACCCACCCCATAGAGACCACTGAACTCCGCCCCGTGCTTGCCTATGTCCAAGCCCATCAGCAGGCGACTGACGCGTGGTACGTCTACTGCCACAGCTTCGTGAACTACGAGTATTACGCCGAAACTTATGGCATGAAGGGAGGCACAGTGGTGCTCGGCGCCTGCCTCGACCG
Source organism: Chlamydiota bacterium (assembly GCA_050257615.1). Taxonomy (GTDB): domain Bacteria; phylum Acidobacteriota; class Terriglobia; order Terriglobales; family Acidobacteriaceae; genus JAICWP01. The sequence continues at coordinate 2,211 of JBLMXE010000030.1, forward strand.
CAGCCATCCCCAGCCCTTTCCGCAGGACGCGGCCAAGCTGCATGGTCGTCGGGTATGGGTATTGGTTACTCCTCCCGGCTCGCCTGAAAGGTTGGACGAATTTCCCATGCTGCTGAACGCGTTCGATAGTAGGGGGGTGCGGTTGGACACCTACTGGAGGACGGGGGCAGCCGCCTTCCTGTACCAAATGAAGCCGTAACCGATTCTCACGCGCTCCGGGTGAAGTTCGGAGGCGCTAGCCGTGCAAGATCCGGACCTCCTGAAGCGCTGTCGAGTCTGCTTATGCCGCCTTGCGGTGAGCCTGGCGGGTTCTCGCCGCCTTCCGGGCCGCCAGTCTCAATCCGGTCTTGCCCTTGGTGCGAACCGCCTTGCGCGCGGCGTTCCGGCGCGCCGAGCGTCCGCGGGTCCGCGCCGTGCGTCGTGCCTGCCGGGCCAGCTCCTGGCGGGAAGCAGCTTTGCGGCCTTCACGCTTTAGGGCGCGGGAAACTGCGCGCGAACGCCGGGCTGACGGTTTGCGGCGGCGCGATGTTCTCCCCTTGCGCAGGTCTCGCTTTGCCTGGGCTCGCGTGCGAGCCCGGGCCTTTCCCTTGCGCGGAGCCCCCAGCTTCACACCCGCCCGCCGTGCCTTGGAGAGACCTATCGCGATCGCCTGCTGCGGTGACCGGGCGCCGTGTTTACCTTCACGGACGTGGTGCATCTCTTCCCGCACAAATTCACCCGCCTGCGTGCTGGGCGATTTGCCTTCCCGTTCATCTTCATGAGCTCTTTCTATCGTTTCCTTCTCCGGCATGTCTCACCTCCAACTGCATACATAGTCCTCGAAACTCTACCTGGCGCTATGTTTTGCTGGATGCATCCGGGCAAGGCGGAGATGGCAGGCCCATATCAGACAGTGTGGCTGCAAACGCAACTATCGAAAAGAGGCGCCGAATCTAAACATAGGGAGACGCAATACGGCACCTTTTGATCGGCAAGCGAGGAATCTCATGACTCGGCCAAATCACAAACGAAACAGGCGGAGATGGGTGGCCAAGGTGAAGACCGATTCCACTCACCCGCCGGCAGG
>JBLMXE010000031.1:0-11938 GCA_050257615.1 Chlamydiota bacterium
CACGCGCACTCGCGACAGCGCGCAGCCCAGCACCTCGGCGGCCACCTGCGCGGTCATGGTGTCCGAACCCTGGCCGATTTCGGAAGCTCCCGTGTAGACCACTACGCCCCCGTCGCGGTCCACCTTGATATTGACGGTGGAGTGCGGCATGTCGGAGCGGATGATGGAGTTAGCTGCCCCGCTTACATAATGGCTGCAACCCATGCCCAGACCGCGTCCCCGGCCCAGCTTGGCGCGACGTTCCTTCCAGCCAGATGCCGCCGTCACCCTTTCTACACATTCGGGCAGGCCGTAGCTCAGCACGCGCAGATTGTTGACCGTAATGCAGGGCGGCTTCAGAAAATTCTTGTGCCTGACTTCATACGGGTCGAGCTTGAGCGCGGCGCAGATTTCATCGAGCTGCGATTCGAAGGCGAAGCGCACGTTCACAGTTCCATGGCCGCGCATGGCGCCGCATGCGGGCTTGTTGGTCAGCACGCGAAAGCCGTCGTAGGCGACATTGGGAATGTCGTAGATGGCCCCCAACAGCGCGCCGGAATAAAGAATACTGACGGGTCCATAGGAGCAGTATGCGCCGCCATCCTGCACCACGCGTGCCCGCACCGCCACCATCCGACCGTCCTTCTTCACTCCGGTCTTGAGGTCCACGATGGTGCGTGGCCGTCCACGATGCGCCCAGAACACTTCCTCGCGCGTGTAGGTAATCTTTACCGGGCGCTTGGCCGCGCGCGCGGCAATCGCGGCAATAATCTCCAGGGGGATGACCTCGCTTTTACCCCCAAAGCCGCCACCCACCAGCGGCTTGATGACGCGTATCTGAGCCATCGGCATTTCCAGCACCAGTGACAGCTTGTGCTGCAGGTAATACGGCACCTGGGTGGAGGACCACACCGTCAGGCGGCCCAGCTTGCCGGTGTGCGGGTCAAGTTCGAAGCTGGCCAGCGTGGAATGCGGTTCCATGGCCGCGTGCGTGACCTCGTTGGCGATGTAGCGGGCCTCGTGGACGTAGTCGCTGTCGGCGAAGCCTTGCTCCGGATCGCCAAAAACGTGGTGGTATTCCTTCTCGATGTTGTGCGGGCGGCCTTCATGAATAAATTCCGCTTCCGCCTTCATAGACTGCTCGGGATCGAACCAGGCGGGCAACAGCTCATATTCGACGTCAATCAGTTCCAGCGCCTGCTCGGCAATGGCTTCGCTCTCGGCGGCGACGCAGGCGACGTTGTCACCCACATAGCGCACCTTGTCCACGGCAAGGGCGTGTTCGTCGTGACCGATGGGAAGAATGCCGTAGGTGATGGGCGCGTCCTGGCCTGTTACTACGGCGACCACGCCTTCCAACGCCAGGGCTCGGCTGGCGTCTATGCGCTTGATGCGAGCGTGCGGATAGGGCGAATGCAGAATCTTGCCGATCACCATGCCGGGCACGAAAAGATCGTCGGTGTACTTGCCCGCACCGGTGGTCTTCTCGGCGGCGTCCACCATGGCGGTGCGGCGGCCGATGATGCTGAATTCATTCATTCTGCCTTCTTGCCCGCAGGCGCAGCCATCTCTTCCAGCCCTCTCAACAACACCAGCGTTCCGAGCGTGGACTTCAGACGCAAAGGCAGGATTTGCTGATATTCGGGAGAATGGTAGAAGCGGTTCGCATCCGCCACGGTAGGAAACGAGAGCAGCACCGTGCGCACTGCATCCCATTTGCCATCTTTCACTTGAGGGGTTTCTTCCACCGCCAGCACAGATCCGCCCATGCTTTGAATTATTGGGACGACCCGCCGCACGTACTCCTCCAGTTTTGCCGGGTCGTGAATGGATGACGCCGTCGCCAGAAGATATGCCATTCTTGCCTCCATTATTTGTGAGTTGCCATGCCCTTTTGCTCAGCCTCGATGGCCGACTTGATTGCTTCGTACATCTGGCTGTAGCCGGTGCAGCGGCACAGATTGCCGCTAAGCGCCTGCTTGATCTCAATCTCGGTCGGTTCCGGGTTGTTGGCCAGCAGGTGTTTCACCGTCATGATGAACCCCGGCGTGCAGTAGCCGCACTGTGCTCCGCCCCATTCGCCGTACGCCTTTTGAATGGCGGCCAAGCTGCCGTGCTCGCTCACCCCCTCGATAGTGGTGATCTCCTGCTCCTGGCAACTGGCCGCCAGCAGCGTGCACGCGAGCATCGGCACGCCATCCACCTGCACCGTACAGGCGCCGCAGGAGGAGTCATCGCAGCCGCGCTTGGAGCCGGTGAGGCGCAGATCCTCGCGAAGCACATCGAGCAGCAGCTTGCTGGGCTCGACCGCCAGTTCGTGCGTGCGGCCGTTAATGCGAAGTGAGATGAGTTCTTTCTTCATTAACAGACTCGCATTTGGCACTTGGCACTAGGCATTTGGCCGCGGGGAGCTGACTGTATATCTAGCTGCCTGGATAGCCTGCAAAATCGTGGCTGGCCAAATGCCAAGTGCTAATTGCTAACTGCTGCCTTTCAATACCCATAATCGGTCGCCGCTGCATACGCGTGCTGCTTCACCCCTAGCGCCTCTACCCGCGCCCCGCCCAGCAGTTCCACGTACTGTTCGCAGTCGGCAACGCCAGGTACCCAGCGATCAAGCCAGGCGTCGCTCTCCGCCGGAGTCTTTGTCTGCTGGTGATACTCGCGGAAGAAGGCATCATCGCGTTTGTAGTAACCCTGTACGGGCGATGGATGCGCGCCATAAGGGCACTCGACTACCGCGCTGACCAGGAACCCGGGAATCACGGTGCGGTTGGGATCGCTGGCAATCACGTCGGGGTCCACGATCTCCTCTGCTACAACAATGACGTGTTTAGCCGCGCGCACCGCCTCCAGCATCACGCCAAAACTTCCCCAGTTGTGGGCGTTGCCCTCAGCATCGGCGCGCTGGGTGTGCACGATGGTCACGTCGGGATTGATGGCCCGCACCGCCAGCAGCGGCTCCTTGCCTTCAAATGGCGAACAAATGCTGTAGAAAAAATGATTGCCCTTGGGCACGTCCGAACCCATGACCGTGCGCGTGGGGATGAAGGGCACGCCCATGGCACCCGCCTGCAGTGCCAGCGCGATGGAAAAGTTGGTCATGTTGAAGACCTTGACGGCCCCGCTCTCTACCGCCCGGCGGAAGTTATAGGCCGAGCCCATCATCACGTTGCCTACCCAGGCGGCAACAACTTCGCTGACGCAACCGGCGGCAATCATCTGATCGAACAGAATGTCGGAAATCGGCCCGATCAAGCGCAGCCTCCGCTTTTTCTGGCGGATGATCTCATGCCCCGCCGCAAAGGGGATGTTCTGCTCCATCTGCAGGCCAAGAGCGACGCTGGCGTCGTCAGGGACGAAGGAGGCGATGGCCTCGCGCATTGTGCTTAGTTTGGGCATCAGTATTCAGCACTCAGCATTCAGCCAGCAAACATCCGCGCAAAGGGCTGAGTGCTGACGGCTGAGTGCTTCATTTTCCCTTCCACTTCGGCTGCCGCTTCTGCATAAAAGCGCTGATGCCCTCTTTCGCGTCTTCGCTCTGCATCAGCTCATCCAAATAAATTTTCTCCGCGCGCTCCAAGCCCTTGGTGAAATGTGCGGCGTCCCATGCGTAGAGCGCCTTCTTGGTGAGTTGCAAAGACGACGGGCTGAGCGTGCGCAGGCGCTCGCAGGTTTCTTCCACAAGCTCGTCCAGTTCCCCTTCAGGAACGGCCTCGTTGGCTAAACCCATGGCGAAAGCGGCGTCGCCGGTAATTTTCCTTCCGGTCAGGATGAGGTCGGCGGCGCGCTTCTGGCCGATCACTTGGGCAAGCATGGCGGCGGCCACCGGGGGGAAGCATCCCAGGCTGATTTCGGGAAAGCCCCAGGTGGCCGACTCTGTGGTAAACGCCAGGTCGCAGACAGCGGCCAACTCTGCACCTCCGCCCAGGCAGCTCCCATGCACGGCAGCGATCGTCACCTTTTTGGAAGCGGCGAGCATGCGCACCACCCCGTGGAAGGTGATCAGCATGTTGCGGACTTTATCGGGCGTATGGGCGGCCACGTCCACGCCGGCGGAAAAGCCTTTGCCTGCGCCGCGCAAGACCAGGGCGGCGATTTCCGGGCGGCCCTCCACCTCCTCCAAGGCGGCCACTAGTTCCTCCATCATGGGCGCCGTAATGACGTTCACCGGCGGGTTGTTAAGCACGATGCGGGCGATGGAGCCGTCGTAGTCTAGCGCTATGGTCGTATATTGCGATTTCGGTTGAGTAGCCATCTCAATTTCCTTGTGCCGTCCTTAAAGGGACTCGGGTTCATTTTTTGGGCTGACCCAGGGCTCACGCCCTGGGCTAAAAGCTATTTCGCCCTGCGGGCTGGTGTTTGATCCGACTGCGTTTCGTCTTCCAAGCCGAACCCCAGTCCTCACACGCGATCACCGGGCCTGACCTGTACTTCTCTGTGCTCTGTGGTGAACCCAAATTTATGTGGTCCAGAAACCTTTCTTGTCGTACTCACGAATGGCCTGCAGCTCGGCAGCGGTGGGCACCGTCGTCATGCCAACCTGGTCCGCGAGTCGCAGCTTCCAACCGGTATTGTTCACAACGTCGTCAACCGTGATGCCGGGGTGCACCGAAGCAAGATACGTCTCACCATCTTCGCCAAAACGGAGCACCGCCTTGGTGGTAATGACGGCGGAGGGCCCGCCCCGCGGCAAGCCAACCTTCTTGCGCCAGCCGGGCCCGTCGCCGTTGCCCGGGCTGGTAACGTACGAAACGCGCTCGGGCAGGCGGCGTTTGTCATGTTCCAACAGAACTACGAAGCGGTGGGCCAGCGATGCGATGTCGCAGGCGCCACCCGAGCCGGGCAGTCGAACCATTCCTTTGCCGGTCTCTACCTGGGTGGAGTTGAGGTTGCCGAAGCGGTCCACCTCGGCAGCGCCCAGGAAACCCAGGTGTACGCGGCCGGACTGCAGCAGGCTCATCACCGCCAGCATATCCAGGCATTGAGTGGCGCCCAGAATGTTGGGCGGGTCGGCCATGGTGTAGATCAGCTCGCGCGCCGGGGTAGTGCGGATCACACCGTTCTCGAACAGTCCCACCGCAGTCGGCGCGTGCGTACGTTTGGCCACCACGAAGGCAATCAGCGGCAGCCGCATGCCCACGAACACCACTTCACCATCGCGGATTTCGCGTGCCGCAGCGGCGACCATGAGCTCGCTCATGGTGTAGCCGGCGGTGGTCGCGATGTCGGGGGCGGTGGTAGTCATGATGTAGTCGTTGGTCGTTTGTCCTTGGTCGTTCGTGCCCAGCTCATCGCCTTCAGCTTTCGCCAACGACTAACGACCAAGAGCCAACAGCTAGATGTTGATCGCCGATTTGCGCGGCTCGGCAATAGTCTCCAACGGATCGCGCGCGCCGGTGCGCGGCACAATCCACTTCTTCTCTGTGCTCACAATGTCCAGCAGGAGCTTATGGTCCGCTGTGGTAGGCAGCCACTCGCTGTGTTGCTGCTCGTATTCCTTTTCCTCCACCGATTGGCCAGTATGGGGATGAAATTTCTGACCGGCCCAGCGGCCAATGGTGCGGTTGAACTTGATATCGGGAACATAGAGCCGAGGCTGATCCGGTTTCAGCGCATTGTTGAAGCGCTCCACCAGGGTGCTCACTTCCTGGTGATAGAGGTGGCGGTTGTAGTCATTGACGTCGTCCAGGTCGGGCGATTGCTGATTCTTGGGCTCATCGTAGCGGCCCTTGATGCCCCACACGTACGCCCAGTGCGCCGAGGAAGAGTGATCAGTACCAAACAGGTCATAGGATTCGGAAATCCACTTGTTCAGATATTTCTGAATCAGCCAAGCGGGCACCACGCCGGCTTCCACCACGCGCCGCAGGCCGGTGTCGCCCGTGCCCATGTGGAAGGCTTCTTCGCGCAGCATGTAAGACATGGAGCGGCCCAGGGGCGCAAAGCCAGAATACTTCAGCATCTGCAGCTGAAACTTGCCGTCGCGGTCCACGAAGTCGGTGTAGGCGTACAGGTCCATCCAGTTGTCCACCATTTCGTTGAAGGCATTGAGCAGGCGCTTGCTCTCGTAGGCGCGGCGCTCCAGCATCTTCTGCGCCTCCACCCGGCCGGTCTGGCCGAAGTGCTCGATCAGCAGAGCGCACATCTGCCAGCCGTGGCGCATCTCCTCAATCATCACCCGCGTTAGTGCCCGGCGGTCCCAGTCGGTGGGCGCGCTTTCGAACAGATATCGCTGCTGCTCCACGCTGGCGAATTCGGTGTCGCCCTGGTACACGATCATGTTGAGCAGGGCGTCGCGCATGTTCTGCGTCGGAATCTGGCGCACCGACTCCCACTTGCGCTGGCCCTTGTAATGGCCAAACTGGATCTCTTCCGTCTCAATCTGGCCGTAGAGGGTCTGGAACTGGAAGCCGGCGATGTCGTCGGTGTTGACGCCCACTTCCTTGCGCCATTCTTCGAACAATCCCACCCAGTCGCTGAATGTTCCGATTCTCGGTACTTTGCCTGGCATAAAACCTCGCTACTAGCTTCTAGCTGTTAGCTTCTAGCTCCGTCGGTTCACGCTAGGAGCTAGAAGCTCGCAGCTAGGAGCTTAAATTCACCCACACGCTCTTCACTTCCGTGTAATGGTCCAGCGCTTCCCTGCCCAGCTCGCGGCCGAAGCCGGACTGCTTGAAGCCTCCGAACGGCAGCGCCGCGTCGTACAGGTTGTAGGCGTTAATCCACACCGTGCCCGCCTTCAGCCGGCGCGCCATGTTGTGTGCTTTCTTAATATCGTTGGTCCAGATCGCCGCGGCCAAGCCGTACACGTTCTGGTTGGCAAGCTCTGCCACCTGGTCCAGATCATCAAACGGAATCGTGGCCAGCACCGGACCAAAGATTTCTTCCTGGGCGATTGTCATGCTGTTGTTGACGCCATCGAACACGGTAGGCTCGATGAAAAAGCCCTTGCCGCCATCCACGCTGGCCCGATTTCCGCCCGCCACCAGTTGCGCGCCTTCCTTCTTGCCTGACTCGATATAACCCAGCACCGTGTTCATCTGCTGCTCACTGACAATGGCTCCCAGCCGTGTCTTGGGATCGAGCGGATCACCGGGCCTAATCTTGCGCGTCCGCTCCACCAGCTTGGAAAGAAAGTCATCGTGCACCTTCTGCTCCACGAACAAGCGCGATCCCGCGGCGCAAACTTCCCCCTTGCCGTAGAAAATTCCTGTCGTTGCGCCCTTCACCGCAGCATCGAGGTCGGAGTCGGCAAATACGATGTTGGGCGATTTGCCGCCCAGTTCCAGCGTGACCCGCTTCATGGTATCGGCTGCGCTGCGCATAATCTCCTTGCCCACCATGGTGGAGCCGGTGAAGGCCAGCTTATCCACCAGTGGGTGCTTTACCAGCTCCCGCCCTGTTTGCGGACCACCGGTAATGATGTTCAGCACCCCGGGTGGAAAACCTGCTTCCTGCGCCAACTGCCCCAGGCGCAGGGCGGTGAGCGGAGTCTGCTCTGCCGGTTTCAGCACCACGGTGTTGCCCGTGGCCAGCGCCGGGCCCAGCTTCCATGAAGTCAGCAGCAGGGGAAAATTCCAGGCCACGATGGCGCCCACCACACCCACCGGCTCGCGCAGAGTGTAGGTAAACGCATCGGCGCGCGAAGTGATGGTCTCGCCGTGGATTTTGCTGGCCCAACCCGCGTAATAGCGGAGCACGTCGCACACCATGGGCATGTCCACGTACCGCGACTCGAAAATGGGCTTGCCGTTGTCCAGGGTTTCCAGCTCGGCAAATTCCTCGATGTTCTTTTCCAGCAGGTCGGCAAGGCGCCACAGCAGCTTGCCGCGCTCGCTGGCTGACATTTTCTGCCAGGGACCGCCGCGCTCGTCAAAAGCCTTGCGGGCCGCTTTGACCGCGCGGTCCACCTCGGCGGGGTCGGCTTCGGCAACCTGAGTGATTACCTCGCCGGTAGCGGGGTTGATGGTGTCGAATGTCTTCGCGGTCGCAACCCACTCGCCGCCGATCAGGAGCTTCCCGGGTTCTACTCGCGTCTTACTCGCTGCCAACATATGTTTTCACCACAAAACCTGTTTAACCACCGAGGACACAGAGCTCACAGAGGATTTGAAAGATCTGGGCGTTCGCTGCTGGACACCGCCTTCAATGTTGAACCATGGGATACAGAGCGCAAACAACAAACTGGAAGCCTTTTCCATTTCTTTTCCCTGTGACCTCTGTGTCCTCTGTGGTTAATTAATCATTTCGCTGTAAAGGTAGCCGGACGCTTCTCCACGTATGCGGTCAGCCCTTCCTTCGCGTCCTCGCTCTGGAACAACAGCTGCTGGTTTTCGCGTTCCACCGCCAGCGCCGACTCCATCGGAATCTCCCAGCCCGTCTGCACCGCGCGTTTGATGCGCCCCACAGCCTTGGCCGCCTTATTGGGCGGGCAGAACTGCCGGGCATACTCCATGATGTTCTCCATGAAGTTTTCCCGGTCGTAAATGTCGTTGATAATGCCGTACTCCAGCGCCTCTTCGAAGGTGTAGGTGTTGCCGGTCACCATTAGCTCAATGGCCTTGCTCTTCCCCACCAGTCGCGACAGGCGCTGCGTCCCGCCGGTGCCGGGCAGCACGCCCAGGTTGATTTCCGGCAGCCCGATCTTGCCCGAATCCTTCCTCGCTATGCGGATGTCGGCCGCCATGGCGATCTCCAGCCCCCCGCCCACAGTGTGGCCGTTGAGCGCCGCAATCACCAGCTTGGGCGTGTGTTCCAGCCGCAGCAGCGTTTCGTTGGCGTGCAGGCAGAAGTAATACTTGAACGTCGGGTCCACAGTGGACAACATCTTGATGTTCGCCCCGGCGGAGAAGAACTTGTCGCCCGCGCCCGTGAGCAGCAGCACGTAAGCGTTGTTGTCCATGCGCGCCCGCAGGATGGCATCGTCAAGCTGCCGCATCATTTCGTAGGTGTAGGTGTTGGCCGGCGGGTCGTTCATCTCGATCACCGCCACGCCCGAGTCGGTGCGGTAGTTGATCAGCTGCTTGGTGGTTTCGGCGCTTACCGGCTGGGTTGTGGTTGCCATGTGCAATGCTCCTTTAGGAAACTCTTTTTAACCACTTAACCACAGAGGACGCAGAGTTCACAGAGGGATTTGATTTCTAGTCCTTCTGAAATAATTCCCAACACCAGAAAAACTCCTAAATATTTTCCTTTTCTCGGTGTGCTCTGTGTCCTCTGTGGTCAATAAAATCGTTTTCACATCACTCGAACCCGTTTCGCCGGCGGCCCGGAACTGCCCCGGCCGCGGCACACACCATACAGAAAGATGTCACCCATCTCGCGCGCCAGCTCGCCCGCGTCGGCGTCCACTCGCGGGTTGTGCCAGGTGTAGATCCAGTTCATCATGCCGAACAGGCTGAGCACGGCGATGCGGCTGGAAAATTCTAATCCCTTTGCCCTCTTCAGTTCATCCACCAGTCCCAGGCAGAGGCGGTAGTACTCTCGCTTGATGGCGGCAATCTCCGCTCCGTAGACGTTCTTCAGGACGTCGTCTTCGTGGGAAAGCACCTTCACCGCCTTCTGATTGGCGAGGAAATACTCCAGGTGATTCTTAATGAAGATGCGAATCCGCTCCTCCGGCTCGCCTACTCCCTCCAGGCGCGCTCGCAGCCGCTCCACGATGGTGGTGAAGGTGTACTTCTGGATCAGGTAGAGCAGTTTTTCCTTGGAATCGAAATAGTAGTACAGGCCGGCCAGCGACATGCGGCTGGCGCGCGAAAGGTCGCGCATGGAAGCGCCTTCATAGCCCTTCTCGCAGAATACTTCTGTGGCGTGCTGCAGAATCTTGGCCAGGCGGCGGTCGAAACGGCTGCCCTGCCCGGCGGGAACACGCGCCGAGCTACGGCCGGAAAGCGAGCTGGTACGAGTCGGAGAAGCCATGTGCTGGTTAAGGCCGCACCCCTGTGGCCTTATCGAACGTTCGTTCTAGATAATACCGATGCCCGCCTTAGGACGCAAGTTGCTACTTTGGCATTCTCCGCGGACGACCTGAGCAGTCCCTGCCGCAGGAAAACACTGCGGGCGGCCGCCACTGGAGCTCTTCTCTCTCCAGCCGCGACCGCCCGCTCTTCGGTCAGTTAATGGTTATTTGCTGGTGTACTCCCGCTCGGTCCCCTGCCGCACCTGCAGGGCCACCAGACATGTCTGGCCGGCCACTGCTGCCTCCGGCCACCACGCCAGCATGTCCAGCAACACCGAGGCGGCGCGCAAGATCATGCTCCCCATCCCCTCCCGGCGACTGCGGGCAAGGTCAAGCCAGCCTGCTTTCCCTTCCGGCCTGTCCCCCGCTTCTCCTGCCGCCTGGCGCGGGGCATCGTGATCTTGCTCTGGCATCACATCCCGACTCTACCCGCGCCCCTCTCAGCCGTAAAGTTACGGCCGGGGCCGTTATGGTTACGCGAGTCACAGACTGCGGTCGTTGGTCGTTCGCTGTTGGTCGTTCGCCGTTAATCCCCGGGTCGGGAGCCAACGACTAACGACCAAGGACCAACCACCGCAGTGCGGGCATCTGCTTCTTATCCTGTGTGGGACCCTGAACAGCGCGAAGCCCCCTGTCCACAGAGCCGTGTCCTAAACCTTGAAACCCGCGAACCTTTGAAACCTCAGTTCTTGATTGCCGCCATCAGCCGCTCCGCCTCCGCCTTCTGTTCGGCATCAAGCGGCAGCAGCGGCAGACGCACCGGACCGCCGTAGTAGCCGTTCAGGTCCATGGCGTACTTGACGCCCGGAACGCCCAGATTGGCAACCACGCGTCTGGCGGCTTCGGTGATGCGCTGCTGTTTCTCTTTTGCCATCGCCTGGTCGCCTTCCTTCCATGCGGCATAAATCTCGAAGCAGGCCGTCGGCGCCGGGCAGGCAAAGGCCAGGATCGCCCCCACCGCGCCCAGCTGTAGCGAGTCCTCCAGTTGATGCGCCGCACCTACCATTACCTGAAATCCCACTTCCTTGGTGCGGGTCTTGAATCTCGGCGGGGCCTGTACCGCCGTTCCTCCCAGCGCCCCCACCGGCACCAGATCGCCATTAGCGGGAGCGGCCCCCGTGGACAGCATGCGCCCGGTCACCGCGGCGAAGACTTCGGTCACGGTGGCGGCGCGCTTCACCTGCCGCGTGCCTTCCACCATCTGCCTCACCTTCTCCAGGTTGCCGCTCGATTCCTTGATGCCAACGATATTCGGGTGCTCCGCCAGCTCGATCACCGCCTCTGCGGGAATGTCGTAACCGGTAGCTTGCGGGAAGTTGTAGATGATGACCGGCAGCGGCGAGCGATCAGCCACCGTGCGATAGAAGGTGGCCATGTTCAGGGGATGCATTTGCGACTTGTAGTAATGCGGCGTGCGCACCATGGCCACGTCGTAGCCCAGTGTGGCCGCATATTCCGTGAGGCGCAGGGTTTCGATAGCGGATTCGATACCAGTGCCGGCAATCAGCACCTTGTGCGGCGCTGCCGCCTCGCACGCCGCCTTCAGCACGTCGCGCCGTTCCTGGTCCGAGAGCAGGATGGCTTCGCCGGTCGAGCCCTGCACCACAATGCCCGCCACTGGCGTTTTGGAGTACTGCGCCACATTGGCTTCGAGCTTCTTGTAGTACACGCTGCTGTCGGGGTAGAAGGGCGTGGTAATCGGCGGAAAGATACCGTGCAATAGCATGGCGCTATTTTACCGCCACCGAAATGAAAACCGCAGAGGACGCTGAGGAATCGAGTGGGCTGAAGCATTCCATTTGGCCGCTTCCATTCAGAATGTCATCCCGAGCGAACCTGAGCCGAGCTTGCGAGGCGAAGGCGAGTCGAGGGACCTTGCGTTTCGCTGTGATGAGGGGGCCGCCCTGCTGCGGGTGCGCGGATTCTTCAGCCCGAAGGGCGACACAGCTTTTAGCCCAGGGCGTCAGCCCTGGGTTAATACGCGAAGAACCTCAA
>JBLMXE010000032.1:0-17206 GCA_050257615.1 Chlamydiota bacterium
TGAACTGCCGCTACATCTGGCGCGCGCCGTTCAAGGTTCCGGACAAGGTAAAGAAGTACGGCAACCTGACGCTGACCTACGCTTCGCAGTTGCACATTGCGGTAATGGAGGTGGACCGCGACACCTGCGTTCCGCGCATTCTCGATTACGTTGCCGTGGACGATTGCGGCACGGTGATCAACCCGCCCATCGTAGAAGGCCAGGTGTATGGCGCGACGGCGCATGGCATCGGAGCAGCGCTGATGGAGGGCTGCTTCTATGACGAAGTGGGCAACATGCTGACTTCCACCTTCAGCGACTACACGCCGATCACCGCGGTGAATATGCCGAATGTGAAGTTTGGCGACATTCAGACGCCCTCGCCGCACAGCTTCAACGGGGCTAAAGGAATGGGCGAAGGCGGGGCGGCGCCGATTCACACGCTGTCGGCCGCGCTGCAGGATGCGCTGTTCGACCAGGGCATCATCATTGATGATTCCTTCAACAACGGCGACCGTGTTTTTCATTTGATGCAGCAGGCGGGCAAGGCCAGGAAGGCGGCGCGGGTGAAGCCGCGCGCCGTGCCGGCGTAGCGTAGCCAGGAGCTAGGAGCTATTCCGCGCGTTTGCATTATCGGTTGTGGAGCCATCGGCAGCCTGTACGCCGCGCACCTGGCGCGGGTGGCCGAGGTTTATGCTTTCGTGCGGCGGAAGGAACAGGCGGAGGCGCTGAACCGCCACGGCTTGCGCGTGACCAGCACGTCACCCACCCACAATTTCACTGTGAGCGTGAAGGCAAGCGCGAATCCGCGCGAGTTGCCGGAATTCGACCTGGGCATAGTGGCCTGCAAGGCGACACAGACGGAGGAGGCGTTTGCGCCGGTGGGGCATCTGTTCGATAAAGGCGCTGTGATTTCGGCGCAGAACGGGCTGGGCAGCGAAGAAATTATCGCCGCTCACACGGGCGGCTGGGTGATCCGCGGCACCACCTTCATGAGCGGCACCCGCCACAGCGACACACACGTGCAGTACGAACTCGACACCGCCACCTGGATCGGGCCGTTTGAGCCGCGGGGCACGCCGTTCAGCATAGTGCAAAAGGCGGCGGAGTTGATTCTGGCCGGAGGCCTGAAGGCCGAGGCGCTGGAAGATGCGCGCCCGGCGCAGTGGTCGAAGCTGATATTCAATTCTTCGGTGAATGCGGCTTCGGCACTTACCGAGCTGCCGCACTCGCTTCACTTTTCGACAGAACGTGAGTTTTCCGACCTTGGCCACCTGCTGCATGCGCTGATTGAGGAAGGGAAAACCGTGGCCGCGGCCGCCGGCGTGGAACTCCACGAGGATCCCTGGGAAATGAATAAGATTGGCGCGCGGACCAATCACCCCCCATCCATGCTCTATGACATCCGCCACCATTTGCCGACAGAAATTGATTTTCTCTGCGGGGCGATCGCTCGCGAGGCGCAGCGCGCCGGCGTGCCTGCGCCGCTGCACACCGCCATGTACCGGCTGATTAAGGCGAAAGAAGCGTCATGGAGCTTTGAGGAGGAAAATAAGCCGGTGGCGGGGAGAACGGTCGTTGGTCGTTAGCCGCTTGTCGTTAGCACCGGCATTGACAAACGATCAACGACTAACGACCAGCGACGGTTTTTATGTCCTATCCAATTGACAAGCCCAAACTCGACCGCATGCGCGCGCTGATGAATGAGCGCGGGCTGAGCGCGCTGGTGGTGCGTGCGCCGGATAATGTTCTTTACCTCACCAACTACTGGTGCATGAAGGGCTACGACGCGGTGGTCTTTCCGCGCGAAGGCGAGCCCACGCTGATCGCGCTCGAACCGCAGCAGGCCGATGCCGAGCGCAACTCCTGGACCAAGGAGCTGCGCCTGTTCAAAGGCTACGACGAACGCGATCCGCGTCCGCCGCAGTATCGCGCGCTGGATGTCGCGTTGCAGGTGATTAAGGAAAAGGACCTGGGCGATAAGGTTGGGTTGGAGCTCAACATGGGCACGCAGAGCGCCGATCGCATGGTGGGCGAGCCGACCACGCCCACGCAGACGTTCTTCGACGCGTTCAAAAAGGTAGCGCGCGAAGTGGTGGACGGCACCCCGGTGCTAGTGGAAGCCCGCGCCATCAAGACGGCGCAGGAGATCGAGCGCATGCGCCTGGCCAACGAACTGGCGGCGCTGGCCATGGAATACACCCGCGAGCATATGCGCCCGGGCATGAAGGAGAGCGAAGTGGGCGCCATGTACGAAGGCTACGTGCACGGCATTGGCGTGGGCTATCAGGGCAAGGTGGAAATGGCGCGCGCCTTCACCCTGGTATGGTCGGGGCCGGGGATTCGCACCTTCACGGCCACCGGCGACCGTCCCATCGAGAAGAACGAGCCCACGTTGTTCGAAATCTGGGTGTGCGCCGACGGCTACTGGACTGACCTGACCAAGAATGCCTGCCCCGGCGAGCTGACGAAGGAATATCAAAAGCTTCTGGATCTGTTGTTGAAGGTGTTCAACGAAGCGGTGAGTTACGCCCGCGACGGCGCTGATTTCCCGGGACTGGACCGGCTGATTCGCTCCCGCATCGCCGAGGGTGGCTATCCCGGGCAGCCGTCGCATCCGATCTGTCACGGGGTGGGAGCGCGGGCGCACGAACCGCCTTATGCCCATCAGGCAGGGACGGGCACGATGCACAAAGGCATGGTGCTGGCCATCGAACCGGGCATTTACTGGCCGCAGGGCGGCGGTTTGCGCCTGGAAGACAACTTCCTGATCACGGACAAGGGGAACGAGAAGCTGTGCACGTATCCGGACGATTTTCGGCTGGCGGGTAGCTGACTGGCTTCCTGGCTGACTAGCTTGTTGAGCACTTGGCTAACGAGCTAGTAAGCTAGGCAGCCAGTCAGCCATCCAGTTATACTGCAACGCGCTTCACCAACCCCATGGCCGCTCCAGAGAAAAAAGAATCGGGCATTCCCGCCAAACTGGCGGAACGCATCCTGGCCGAGGTGGATGAGCAGCAGATTGTCTCCATGTGCTGCGACGTCATCAACATTCCCAGCCCCACTGGCGAAGAAGGCCGCATGGCGGAGTACATGAAGGCCGCCCTGGAGGGTGTCGGCCTGAACGTGACCTGGCAGGAGGTGGAAGAAGGCCGGGCTAACGTGATTGCGCGCTGGGAAGGCGAGGGCGAAGGCAAGAACTTGATGTTCAACGGCCACATGGACACTTCCAATACCGGTGATGAGCCCTTCCTCACCGGCCTGGGCTACAAGCCCAAGGCAGTGATCAAGAACGGGTTCATTTATGGGCTGGGCATCTACAACATGAAGGGCGCGCTGGTGTGCTACACGCATGCAGTGCGGGCGCTGAAGCGCGCCGGGGTGAAGCTGGAGGGCGACATCATCATCGGCGCGGTGGCCGGCGAAATCGAAAAGACGCAGTGGGGCGAGTACAAGGGCAAGCAATACCGCGGCTACGGCGTGGGCACGCACTATATGGTGAACCACGGCGTGCTGCCCGATATGTGCATCCTGGGCGAGCCCACCGACATGAATGTGGTGCTGGAGCACTTTGGATCGCTCTGGGTGCGGATTTCCACTCACGGCATCTACGTGCACAGCGCCTTCGCCGAGGGCCGCGCACAGAAGACCTCTACGCGCCGCATGAAGGATGTTCTGGATGCAGTGGTCAAGTGGACGGAGCAGTGGGAGAAGAAGACAGCATACGGCGGGCACCAGGGAGTAGCCAATATTGGCTGCCTGCAGGCTGGCTTCCCCTGGCGGGTGAGCCGCACGCCCGACCGCGCCGATCTGTTTCTTGACCTGCGCGTGCCGCCCAGCCTGACGCTGCAGCAGGCGCGGCGAGAAGCGCGGGCGCTGTTTCGCGAGCTGCAGAAGAAATATCCCGACTACGGGCTGGAGTTCGAAACCTTCGTTTCGGTACCCGGCGCCACTATTGCCGCGGATCACCCCATGGTGAAGGCGATTGAAGCCAACCACCAGCGGGTGACGGGCAAGTCGCCGGCTCATGATACGGTGCTATGGTGCTCGGACGCGTCGGTGATGACGCGCTTCGCCATTGACACTGTGAACTATGGTCCTTCCAGCGGGCCGCGCGATACTGAAGGCGAGAAGGTGGAGATCAAGACGCTGGTGGACATCACCAAAATTTATGCCTTGACCGCCGCCGAGTTGTGCGGGGCGCATCTGTAGTGGATTTGTGCTTAAGATCACACATAGCTGTCTGGCCGGGAAGCTAGACAGCCAGTTAGCTGGGGACACATTTGCCGAGTCAACAGGAAATCGCTCGCCGTTATGCCACGCTGCGTTCCGCCATGCAGGCTGAGAGTCTGGACGCGCTCATCGTTTGCGGCAACCAGTACGCCGGCTTCGAGGGCGCGGTGCTCTACACGTCCGGTTTCGAAATCGTGCACCGCTACGTTTACGTACTGCTGCCGTTCAAGGGCGAGCCCACACTGGTTTTTCCCGCGGAGGCGCGCTGGATAGGGGACAAGGCCAAGCCCTGGGTGCGCGACCAGGTGTGGCCCGCTGTGCCCGGCCACTGGCTGCGCGAGCGCATCCAGGACCACGGCTGGAGGCGCGTGGGCGTGTACGGCATGAACTTCATCATGGCGGTGCGCGACTACCGCGAACTGGCGCAAGGCCCCTGCGAGCTGGTCCCCTTCGACTTCCAGTTCGATATGGCGCGCGCCGTCAAGAGCGAAGAAGAGCTGGCGGAAGTGCGCGACGCCATGGACATCATCCTCGACGGTTTCTGGGCTTTGGTGGAGGCCTACAAGCCGGGTAAAACCGAGGCGGAGATCATGGCGCCGGCGGTGGAGCGATTCTTTGCGCGCGGAGCCGGGCCACGAATGATGAACATACTGCTTTCCGGCGAGCATGGGGAGGCGGAAGCATCGTTCAAGGTGCCGGGGCGTCGTGTGGTGAAGGCTGATGACCTGCTGCTCTACTCGCTGGAGATTACTGGGGCGGGCGGCTATTGGGTGGAGTTTTCGCGGGCGCTGATCAGCAGCAAGCCCAGCCCGCGCACCCAGGCTATGGCGGAGGCCTACCCCGAGGCTCTGGAGGCGGCGCGCAAATTAATGCGCGAAGGTGAACTGGCCAGCACCGTGCATCGCGCGGTGGCCGAGACTTTCGCCCGCCACGGCTTCGCGCTCGGGCATCTTTCCGGACACTCCATTGGTGCCACCATGATTGAGCATCCGGCTATTGGGGCCAAGGCTGAGGTTCGGCTGCGCGAGAACATGATTTTCTCGCTGCACCCGCAGGTAGTGGACAAGGACGGCAAGGTTTGTCTCTATACCCAGGACACCTACCGCATCGGCAAAACCGAGGGTGAGTGCCTTGCGGATGTGCCGTGGAAGTTTTTCGATGGCAAAGAAACCAGAACTTCAGTTGCTGCGAACAGGTAGTTGGTAGCTGGTAGTTAGTAGTTGGTCGTTAGCCGTGGTGTTCCAACTACCAACTACTAGCTACCAGCTACCTACTGAAGACCGAGAACTGAGAACCGAGAACTGCATGAAGATCTGCATTGTGGGTTGCGGCGCGGTAGGCAGCCTGTTTGCCGCGCACCTGGCCCGCTCCGGCCAGCACGAAGTTTGGGCTTATGACGTGTGGAAGCCGCACGTCGAAGCCATCCGCCAGCGCGGGCTGAGGCTTTCCGGTGCGGCCGACTTTACTGCCCGCCTGAACGCCACCAGCGATGCGGGGGAGATTCCGCGCTGCGATTATGGAATTGTCGCCACCAAAAGCATTCACACGCGCTCGGCCATCGCCCAGGCGGCGCGCGCCTTCGATGAGAACAGCGCGGTGTGCTCGGTGCAGAATGGCGTGGGCAACGAGGAAATCATCGCCGAGCACGTGAAGTACGTGATCCGCGGCACCACCTTTCCCGCCGGACATCCCATCGAGCCCGGGCACATCGGCTACGACATCAAGGGCGACACCTGGATCGGGCCATTTGAGCCAACTAACACGCCCATGCAGCGGGTAGAGGGACTGGCAGCCTTGCTCACCGCTTCGGGCATGAATACCATCGCACTCAAGGACGCCCGCGGTGCGCAGTGGACCAAGCTGATTTTCAACGCCTCCACCAATCCGGTGGGCGCGCTCACGCTTCTGCACCACGGAGCGGCTACGTTCCTGGCGCCCACGGGTCAGCTGTTTAAAGACCTGATCGAAGAAGGCAAAGCCGTGGCTAAGGCGCTCGGCATCGAGCTGCATGGTGAGCCCTGGGACCTGGTCATGAAAGGCGCCAACGCCCCTGGCAAGCACAAGGCCAGCATGCTGCAGGATGTGCTGGCCCGGCGGCAGACCGAAGTGGACTTCATGAACGGCGCCATTGTGCAGTGGGGCGAGAAGACGGGCGTGCCCACGCCGCTGAACAAGGCCATGTGGGCGCTGATCAAGGGGCTGGAGCGGTCGTGGGAGGAAGAACGGGAGTCAGGAGTCGGGAGTCGGTAGTCAGTGCAGGCGGGACCGCCTTGAGAGAAGCTGCCTCGGGGGGCCCTAAACGCAAGGTCCCTCGGCTCGCGCTTCCCTCGCAAGCTCGGTGGCGCTCGCTCGGGATGACAGGCAGGGGCAAGTGATCGTGGGCGGGGGCGCCGGCGCCACCATGAGGTCAATATCTCAAAGAGCCTCTTTGCCCTGCAGGTTATTGCCTTCGCGCGGAATACATTCTTTCGCTAAGTGTCCGGAATATACCGGGTGAATTGCTATCCTGAAATTAGAGAGACAGGGGAAACTTATGGGCGTGCCGTTCCGCATTGGGGTACTGCAGTTGAGCATGGAGCCGCTGGAGGAGACGGTGGGCATGGCGAAGGCCTGCGAGGCTGCGGGTTTCGATGCCTTCTGGCTGGCGGAAGCCTATCCCTGGTGGCGCAAGCACTCGATGGAGGCTCGCTCCTCGACCGCGGTGACCGCCATCATCGCCCGCGAGACCAAGCGCATTCCCATCGGCTGGGGCATCATTTCGCCCTACACCCGCCACCCGGTGCAGATCGCCATGGAGGCGCGGGTGATGCAGGAAGCGGCAGGCGAGGGCCGCTTTCTGCTCGGCCTGGGGGCCTCCAAAATTTTCATGAAAGAAATTGGGGAGGGCGAGAAGGGCAAAGAGGCGTCGCCGGCGGTGGTCATGCGCGAGAGCATCGAGATTGTGAAGGCGGTGCTGGCGGGTAAGGCGCTCGACTACCAGGGCCAGGCGTTCACCGCCATGGTGCCGCCGCTGCAGGATGACGCCGAGACGCCGCGTTGGATGCCGCCCACCTTCATTGGCGCCACGGGGCCGGTGCTGCAGCGTCTGGCGGGGTCGCATTATGACGGGCTGCTGACCGCCAGCATTACCACGCCCGGGTTTGTGCGCTATTCGCGAAAGAACCTGGAGGAGGGCGCAAAAAAAGCCGGGCGGGATCCGGAAACGCTGGAACTGGGCTCGGTGGTGGTGGGCAGCATCGCCAAGGATCGGCAGAAGGGCCGGGAAGGGGCGCGCGAGATGGCGGCCATGTACCTGGCCAACAAGGTGCAGAACATTCGTGGCTCCGCCGATATGATCCTGCAGAACGCGGGCCTGAGTTTTGACGAAATTCAGCCCATTGCAGATGCGATGGAGCGCTGGGGGCGCAAAGCCGCCGCTCGGGCGGTGACTGACGACATTCTGCGCAAGGTGTGCCCCATCGCCGGGACCCCCGAAGATTGCATTGCCGCCATTGAGCAGTATCGCGAGGCGGGCTGCACCCACATCATGCTGGAGGTTTGGGGCGAAGATCGCGAAGCCCAGGCCAAGCTGTTTGGCGAGGCGGTGTTGCCGCACTTCAAGGGTGTGGCCGCGGCGACGGAGTAATTCACCACGGAGGCACGGAGAATGTCCGTTTTAAATCGGGTCTCCCTTGCCGGATTTGATTGCGGCTCGCGTGGAAGTGAAGCGCAAGGTCCTTCGACTCGCGCTCGCCCTTCGGGAAGCTCAGGGCAGGTTTTCGCTTTGCTCAACTCGCGCTCGCTCAGGATGACATTTTCATTTTGGCAACAGTCATTTCCGCGACAATGCTGCGAAATTCGGCGTCGGTGAGCAGGCCGCGCTTGGCGATGGCGCGTTTTTTTACTTCGGCCAGAACGGCGGGGCGAACATCAGGGGAAATTTCCAGGCCCAGTTCGCGGGCTTTCAGATCAATGCTGTCGAGACCGCTTTTCTTACCCAGCACGATGCGGCGCTCGGCCCCGACCAGTTGGGCGGAGTAGGGTTCAATTGCCTCCGGAATGTGGAACTGGCTGGCCACGGCACCGCTCTCGCGGGTGAAAAGGTTTTCGCCCACCAGCGGCTTCCAAGCTTCAAGCTGATAGCCGGCGGCGCGGCAGACTGCTTCTGAGACCTCGCGGACCTTGGTCAGGTCCATAGCCACGGGCACGTCGTAGAGGCAGCGCAGGGCCAGGGCAATTTCGCAAATATCGGCGTTGCCAGCGCGCTCGCCCATGCCATTGATGGTGCCCTGCACCCAGGTGGCGCCGCCGCGCACCGCGGCAATGGCGGAGGCCGTGCCCAAGCCAAAGTCGTTGTGCCCGTGCCAGTGCACCGGAACGCCAGGGCCGCCCCACGAACAAACTTCGCGGGTGAGAAATTCCGCGGCTTCGGGGCCGCAAGCGCCGATGGTATCCACCACCACCAGTTCGGCGGCGCCGGCTTCGAGCGCGGCCAGGTACACCTGCTTGAGAAAGTCCAGGCCGGTGCGGGTGCCATCCACGGCGAAAAAGGCGACGGTGATGCCGCTCTGGCGGGCAAAGCCGATGGCCTCGCGCACGCGGCGCAGCACCTCGTCGCGGGAAATGCCGTAGGCTTTGAGCTTGATGTCGCTGGTGGGCGCTTCGATGATAGTGGCGTGCATGCCCAGGCGCACCAGTTCTTCGAGGTCGGCTTTGACCGCGCGCGAAAAGCCCCACAGTTCCGCCTTTAAGTTGGCCTGCGACATCAGGCGGATAGCCTCGGCATCGTCGGCGGAAACGCGGGGGAAGCCGGCCTCGATGCGGCTTACGCCGAGTTCATCGAGCTTGCGGGCGATTTCCAGCTTCTGCTGGGGGGAGAGCACCACGCCGACGGTCTGCTCGCCATCGCGCAGGGTGGTGTCATAAAAGCGGATGGGCTGCCGGCGGGCAAATGCGCCGTGAATCTCCTGGCGCGCGTTCAGTTCGCTGACCCAGACCTTGTCGTGCAGACTGTTTTCAGGCATAAGTCAGGCGCTTTCGCGGATGGCCACCGAAGGCTTGCGGCCGTAGGCCTCTTCCCAGGAGATGACCGGGTTGCGCAGCACGCCGATGCGCTCGATCTCGCATTCCATGACGTCGCCGGGCTTGAGATACCAGGCTTTGGGGTCGCCGCTGAAGGCGGCCACACCGGAGACGGTGCCGGTGGAGAGCACGTCGCCCGCAGTGTAGCCCATGGCCGAGTAATGAGCGATGATCTCGGGAATCTTCACCGACATTTTTCCGGAATGAGACACCTGGCGGCGCTCGCCGTTTACGCGCAGCTCCATGGCCAGGTTGTGCGGGTCGGGAATTTCATCGGTGGTCACGATGTGCGGCCCCAGGGGGCAGAAGCTGTCAATTGCCTTGCAATAGCTGAACACGCCCGACTTCATCTCCTCGCGCTGGATATCGCGCGCGGTGACGTCGTTGAAGATGACATAACCGCCGATGTAGTCGTTGGCCTCCGCGGCGGTGAAGTGCTTGCCCGCCTTCTTGAGCACGACCGCCAGCTCCAGTTCGTAGTCGAGTTCCTGAGTAAGGTGCTCGGGGTAAATCACAGGCTCGTCGGGGCCGATGATGGCGTCCACATTCTGGAAGAAAACGATCCAGGGACGCACAGGATGGGAAAACTTGGCCTTCATGGCCTCCTCGTGGTGCTCGCGGAAGTTGCCGGCAGTATGGAAAAACTTCTTGGGGATGATGGGCGCCTTCAGCTTCACTTCCTCACGGACATAAATGACGGGTTCGCCGTTGACGCCGCGTACCTCGCCGCTGAGGGTGAGCGCGTGATCGAAAGCTTTCCGCGCCGCCTCCAGGCTGGTGTCACCGCCCACAAACAGCTCCCGCATCTTGGGCGGCACCAGAGCATTAGCCAGGCGAACGTAAGCGGCTTCGCCTTCGGAGTCGCGCAGATAGAGGGCGCAGGCGGAATTGAGGTCAACGATAGCGGCGTCGGGGCTAAGCGCACCGATGCGGGTTTCGCCCCACTCGGTTAGAAAAGTGACAAGTTTCATGGCCTTCAGGGTACCGCAAGAGTGTAGTGAGCGGGCGCGAGAATTGTCCACCCGGAGCGGCGCCTGAACAGCCAGAAGGGCCAAGCCCCGGCCACGCCTGGGGGGAGGGGCGGCCGGGGCGGCAAGCATCGCTTCCACCGATGAATGGAACCGATGGTCTCTTCGGAGCGGCAAAGTACAATGTTTCGCGGCAGGTTGTCAAGTATTTCGAATATTTGCTTTTCGTTGTGTTTTTCCGCGGCCAAAACGGCCGGCTCGGCTACAATAGAATTTCTCTTAAATTCAGGCGGGCTAAGCTGTTGGCACGCTGACCAGGGGGACACGAGCGCCGATTATGGTGCAAATCCCGAGCAGGAGCTACCCGGCGCCGCCACTGCGGGCCACAACTGATGGTCGTACGGTAAGGGTTAAGGTGACCGCGTGATCGGCGCCATTGACATCGGCGGCACCAAGATTGCCGCCGGCGCGGTTGCTCCCGACGGCCGCATTCTCTCCCGCGCTGAATGTGCTACCGACCCGGCACAGGGTTTTGAGCATGGTTTGCGGCGCATCATCGGCCTGCTACAGGATTGTGCGCGTGCTGCCGGAACAAACTTCCAGGGCATCGGAATTGGTACTACCGGCCCCATTGATCCCGAAACCGGCATCTTCGGGACGGTGGACAACCTGCCGGGCTGGAAGGGCTCCAACTTGAAGCAGCCGCTGGAGCGCGAATTTGGCGTGCCGGTGGCGATAGAAAACGATGCCGACGCTGCCGCTCTGGGGGAAGCCGCCTGGGGCGCGGGGCGGGGCAAGAACCGCTTCATTTATGTGACGGTAAGCACCGGCATAGGCGGGGGCATCGTCTTCGACGGCGAACTCTATCGCGGTGTGGATCAGTCGCACCCGGAGATCGGGCACATGGTAGTGGAAGCCTCCGGCCCGCTCTGCTATTGCGGCGCGCGGGGCTGCTGGGAGTGGATGGCGGCCGGTCCCGCCATGGTGGGCTGGATGCGGGAAAATGCGGCCGCAGATGCCGCACTGCCCGCTGACCTGAGCGCCAAGGAGATTTGCCGCCGCGCCGAGCAGGGCGATGTGCTGGCGCGAAAGGCGGTGGAACGGGAAGGCTATTACCTGGGCGTGGGGCTGGCCAACCTGGTCACCATGTATTGCCCGGATGCCATCGCTCTGGGCGGAGGCGTGATGGGCAGCGCGCACTTGTTTATGGAGAGCGCACGCCAAGTCATCCGCACCAATTGCACCCTGGTGCCGGCGGAGAGGACGGAAATCCTGCTGGCGCAAATGGGGACGGACGCGGGCCTGGCAGGGGCAGCACGCGCCTGGCATAACCGTTTCGCCATGCAAAACAGAATATGACTACCAAGGAAGTTGTCGCAAAAGGAACTCCCGGCCTGGTCAAAGTGATCGAGGGGCGTTTCTTTCAGGATCTGCTGGGCCAGCCGCAAGCATTGGAAGAGACGCTGGCCGTCCTCGAAGTTTCGGACAAGCTGCGCCGCCTGACGCCAGTGGAAGGGAAGTACCGGCGCATCGTGCTGACCGGCATGGGCGCATCGCTGAACGCGCTACAGCCTCTCTACCTTTTGATGCTG
This sequence comes from Chlamydiota bacterium, assembly GCA_050257615.1. Classification (GTDB taxonomy): domain Bacteria; phylum Acidobacteriota; class Terriglobia; order Terriglobales; family Acidobacteriaceae; genus JAICWP01. The sequence continues at coordinate 11,834 of JBLMXE010000032.1, forward strand.
GCGTGCGGCACCAGCGCCCTGCTGGTGGAAACTTCCGAACTGGTGCATTTTCTGCCCCGCCTGCTGGATGAGAGCACGCTGGTGATCGCCGTTTCGCAGTCGGGCAAGAGCGCAGAAACGGTGCGGCTGCTGGATTTGCCGGAGCGCAAGTCGGCTGTAATTGGGGTGACCAACGTTGCTGATTCGCCGCTGGCCCTGCGAGCGGATGCCAGCCTGGTGACGCGGGCGGGCTCGGAGTTCTCGGTTTCCTGCAAGACCTACGTGACGGCTCTGGCGGTTCTGGCCTGGCTCGGGGACGTGCTGTGCGCAGGGCAGCCGGGCAATGCGGCTGCGGAGCTGCGGCAAGCGCCAGCCCTGGTTCGCGATTACCTGGCCCAGTGGCCCAGTCACGTGCATGCTTTGGTGCGTGAATTGGAAGGCGTGCGCGACCTCTTCTTCCTGGGGCGCGGCAGTTCGCTAGCGGCGGCCATGAACAGCGGCCTCATCATCAAGGAGTCCACGCGCTTCCACTCCGAAGGCATGAGCAGCGCTGCTTTTCGCCATGGACCGTTTGAGCTGGTGGGCGCGCACCTCTTCGCGCTGGTGTACGCAGGCGATCCGAAAGTGGAGCGCCTGAACCGCGGCCTGGTAGAGGACATCCGCCGCGCCGGTGGCCGTGCTTTCCTGTGTGGGCCACATGCAGAGCTGGAAGCACTGCGCCTGCCGCCGGTTCCCCCGGCTGTGCGCCCCATCCTGGAGATTTTGCCGACACAGATGATCTCGCTGGCCCTGGCTGCGCTCACGGGCGTGGAAGCCGGCAAGTTCCGCAAAGCGACAAAGGTAACGGAAAAAGAGTAGCTTCGCGGAAATGCCAGCATTCAGCAATAGAACGGCTGAAGCCGCACGCTTCCACTTTTGCAGCGTGCCGTCCCATCCGGAACTAACGCTGATTTTCTGGAAGCATACCCAGGACTGCCGTTTTGGGCTTTACTATGCCGCCCTGCGGGCTGAGTCATTTCGTTTGTCAAGTTGAGCGAGGGAGAATGGCCAAGTCGAAACACCGCTGCGACGGCAATCCCGCCGCAGGCGTGGGAGGGAGTGTCGGTGAGGGAGCTCCCGGGAGCGGTTGTGGTCGACCGCACGGCGTGGGGTCCCTTCGGCAGGCTCAAGGCAGGCTCTTCGTCGCACTCGCCGCGCAAGCTCGGCTCGCGCTCCCTCAGGATGACAGTGGGGATAGGGCGTAGGGGAGGGGCACAGAAGGTCAATCCTCGGGCGTGGTAAAATTGCCACTCCTGGCAGGCTTTCCCCGGCAGCAACAGGCATTTCCGCTTCATAAAAGGAACCACCTGAGTGGCACAGGACGCGACCTCCAACACGGTGACCTACGCCGACGCGGGAGTGGATATAGACCGCGCCAACCGCACCAAGCAGCGCATCAAGTACCTGGCGCACAAAACTTTCTCCCGCAGCGTGCTGAGTGACATTGGCAGCTTCGGCGGGTTGTTCGCGCTCAGCCCCAAGTACCAGGAGCCGGTGCTGGTATCGAGCGTGGACGGGGTGGGCACCAAGCTGAAGGTGGCGTTTGAGATGAATGTGCACCACACGGTGGGTGCCGACCTGGTGAACCACTGCGTGAATGACATCGTCGTGCAGGGGGCTACGCCGCTTTTCTTTATGGACTATCTGGCCACGGGCAAGCTGCAGCCGGAGATAGCGGAAAAAGTAGTGACCGGGATCGCGGAGGCGTGCAAGGCCAACGGCTGCGCGCTGATCGGGGGCGAGACGGCGGAGATGCCCGGTTTTTATCCCGAAGGCGAGTACGACCTGGCGGGATTTATTGTGGGTATCGCGGATAAGGAACGGATTCTGACCGGCAAGAACGTGCAGCCGGGAGACGTGCTGCTGGGGTTGCCCTCCAACGGGCTGCACACCAACGGTTACTCGCTGGCGCGCAAGCTACTGTTTGAGGTGGCGCGGTACACGCCGGACACGTTCGTGAGCGAGATAAAAAACAAGGTGGGCAACGAGCTGCTGCGCACCCACAAGAGCTACTGGCCGGTGGTGAAGAAGTTGCTAGATGGCGGGCTGCTCTCGGCCATGGCGCACATTACTGGCGGGGGGATCACGGAGAACCTGCCACGGGTGCTGCCGCGGGGCACGGCGGCGGTGGTGGAGATCAATAGCTGGCCGGTGCCGCCGGTGTTCGAGCACCTGCAGAAGCTGGGCAACGTCCCCCAGGCGGAGATGTACCGCACCTTCAACATGGGCGTGGGGATGGTGCTGGTGCTGCCGGCGAGCCACTTCAAGAAAGTGCAGACGGTGCTGGAGCGGGTGGGGGAGAAGGCGTACACGATTGGAAGGATTGTGAAGGGGGACAGGAAGGTGCAGTACGCGTGAAGTGCGAATGAAGAATGAAGAATGAAGAATAAAGAATGAAGAATGCAACCCCCGTGGTGAGCCGAGAACTTGATTTGCCGCCCGCCTAACATCATTCGTCATTCAAAATTCGTCATTCATCATTCCCCTGCTGTGACTCTGTGGTGAATAATCAATTTCATGAAGAATCTGGGAATCCTGCTGTCGGGCCGGGGATCGAACTTTGAGGCGATTGCGGATTCGGTGGCGGCGGGGCGGATACGGGCGCAGATCGCGGTGGTGATTTCCAACCGGGCGGAGGCGCCGGGGATTGAGTCGGCGCGGCGGCGCGGGCTGGATGCGCGGGTGATTCCCTCCAAAGGCAAGCCGCGCGAGCAACACGACGCGGAAGTGGCGGCCGTTCTGCAGGAAAGGAAAGTTGATCTGGTATGCCTGGCTGGGTACATGCGGCTGCTCTCGCCCTGGTTTGTGCGCCAGTTTCCCAGCCGTATTTTGAATATTCACCCTTCGCTGCTGCCGGCGTTTCCCGGGCTGGAGGCGCAGAAACAGGCGCTGGAGCACGGGGTGAAGGTGAGCGGCTGCACGGTGCACTTTGTGGACGAGCAACTCGACCACGGCGCCATCATCCTGCAGAAAGCGGTGGCGGTGCTGGAGGGCGATGATGAGCACGCGCTGGCGGCGCGCATTCTGCAACAGGAACACATCGCCTACACCGAGGCGATCAATGTGGTGCTGGGCGGGGAGTACGAGCTGGTGGGGCGGCGGCTGGTGCGGAGAACCGCGGTCAGCGCCAAAACGTAGGTCAGGTGTCAAGGTTTCAAAAGTTTCAAGGTTTCAAAATCTTACCGCCGAGACGCAGAGCGAATCTTATCAACGCAGAGGGCGTAGAAAAATTCCGGTTCAAGGTGTTTCATTTCTGATGTCTCAGCGGACTCTGCGTTAATCTTCGCAACTTCGGCGTTAAGGTTTTTCAATCGGCAATCCGACAATCTTCAATGGTCAATTCATGGATGAGGCGGGCTATCGGCGCGGGCTGGAGCTGTTCAATCAAGGCGAATTTTTCGAGGCGCACGAAGTGCTGGAAGACGTGTGGCGGGCGGCGCCGGCGGGCGAGAAGAAATTTCTGCAGGGGTTGATCCAGGTGGCGGTGGGGCTGCACCATCACTCGCGCGGCAACCTGGAGGGAGCGCGGTCGTTGCTGGCGCGGGCCAACCGCAACCTGAGCGGGTATGGGTCGCGTCATGGAGAAATTGATCTGGCGGGGTTGCGCGGCCAGGTGGAGCTGTGGGTGAATGCTCTGGAGGAGGGAGGGGCAGCGCCGGAACTGCCCAGCATTGAAGTCCATCGGGGCTGAACGCAAGCGGCAGGTTTCAACGTTTCAAGTTTCAAAAGCGCACCGCCGTGGGATAAAGAAAGCCTGGGTTCGCTGACGGCTCAGTTGCGGCTGAAGCGGACACGCTCCAAATGAAAGACGATGTCGGTGTCCTTGCCATCGCGGCGCGAGGTCCAGCGCTCGATAATGTGGTCGCTATCCTGAAATTCAATAATCAGCTTGCGTTCGTGGCCAACAGAGGGGCCGCCCTCAAAGGAGAACACGAGTTCCTGGATGGAACTGGAGGCAGGAACAGCGCGCATGCGTGGCTGATTATTGCTGGCGGAGTAATGGACGAGGAGGATGGAGTTGGCGTCCACGCTGTAGAGCGAAACCATTTGGTTGCGGCCTACGGTCAGCGACTCCATTACCGCCGTGTTGGAGGCGATGGGTGAAATGTAACTTTTAACTGGCTCACCCTGCGGCGTGCTGCCTTGCCAATTACCCTCCAGGCTCTGCAATTTGCGGAACGCGTCGGTGGCGAAATTGCCGCTGGAGGCGGACAAGGAAGGCGGCAGCATGGCCACGGCGAGGAGCACAAGAAGGAAGCTGAACTGCAGTATCTGATACCGCATGGCTACACCCCCACGGAGGGCAAACGCTACACAAAAATCCGGCGCCCGGCAATATCCACTTGTCCGGCTTTTGGCAAGACCACCTAGCGAGGCGGCTCAGGGCAGCGCGGACCGTATAAATAAAACCCTGGTTTGCGTGCCGTCCCACTGGGACTCGAGATTTGTTTTGGCAACGTACCCAGGACTTCCGTCCTGGGCTTTACTATGCCGCCCCGTTGGGGCTGATTCGCAGCTAATCGGAAGATCATTTTCACGACACACTCCATATCGCTGCCACATTAGTGTCTGTGATCAGCGGTAGGACGTGAGGGGGCGCATGAGAAAGGAGAAATCTCCAGCGCGATAAATGACTTTGCCGGGGGAATCGGTCGCGGCGGGAATTTTGCCGGCACGGACTTGCGCCAAGGCGGCGACCAGGCGAGGGAGAACGGAAGGCGGCGCGACCGGAACGTTGTGAGCGCCGAGAACCAGCTTCACCTGTGGGGCAAGCGCGGCCAGGCGGCGGATGGAGGCGTCATAGGCGCGCAGATCGGTTTCGGGGCGGTACAGCCAGATGGTGGCGGGATAGTAGGTATCGCCGGTGAAGAGCAGGCCGTGGGCGGGGTCGAAAAGAGAGATGGCATCAGGCGTATGGCCGGGAGTGGCGATAACCTGCAGGGTTCGGGCACCCAGGGCAATGCGGGAGCCATCGTGAACGTAGGTGGAAATCTTCCACGGGCGGGTGGAGTAAGTTGCGGGATTAAAACCTTTGGGCAATGAGCCGCAAATCTGGCCGGGCGCAAGCTCGGCTTGCGCGTCTGCACGCGAGCCGCGCGCGTTGCGGCGGGTGAACGGCGTATCCATTCCATAGATGGTCTTGAACTCCCAGTTATCGCCGACGTGATCATTGTGGGTATGGGAATTGAGGACCGCGATGGGCAGCCGGGTCAACTGGGCGGTAACTTTCTTGAGATCGCTGATGCCCATGCCGGTATCGAAGAGCAGGGCGCGGTTGGCGCCCAGGATGAGATAACTGATGGTTTCTTCTGCCTGGTGAGGCTCGTAAATGGCAAAAACGCCGGGCACAACCTT
>JBLMXE010000033.1:0-3063 GCA_050257615.1 Chlamydiota bacterium
CCCTGGCCGCCTTTCCATTCCAGAGTGAGAACGGTGGAAGGCCGGGCCAGGCCGTACTTGGCCGCGTCCTTGCCCTGAATGTCGGTGAGCGCATCCATGCGCGCCTCCTGCAGCGCGTCCACCAGATTCTGGATGTCGCTCTGTTTCGCCTCCGGCCACTTGCCATCCTGGCGCTCGAAGCTGGCCTTCTTGCCTTTCTCCTGGAAGGCGAGGCCGGTCAGATTGTCAGAGGAGAAATGCAGCACGGTGCGGTCCTGCAGGTCGAAAGCAGACTTCACCGCGTCCGTCTTGATGTAGGCGGGAACCGTCACCACGGCGGGGGAAGTGGCGGTGCGCAGGTAAACGCCGCCACCCGCAGGCACATCGGAGCCGAAGTCGAATTGCAGCTTCTTGCCCTGAGCCAGCTGCAGCTGGACGGTGCTGGGCTTAACGAGGCCGAAGATGCTCAGATCTTTCTGCGGACCAAGCTGCTCGGAGGCGTGGGCGCCAGAAAGAGTGCTCAGGAGCGTGCTGACCGCGCTGTTATCGGCAGCGTAGGAATAGGGCTGCACCAGGCGCCAGTTGCCACCCTGTTTCGTAACCACAACGGGTGGGTTGGAGCCGTCCTGGATGGAAATTTGCTGGACCGCGGCGGAATCGAAGGTGGCCAGCGGGGGCGTGGCGGCCTCGGCAGGTTTGTTGTGTTTGCCCAGCCAGAGATAGAGGCCGCCCAGGCCCGCCAGGATGACCACCGCAATCGCCAGACGAATCAAGCCCCGCATGTTCTCACCTTTACGCGCGGCGGCGCCGCCACCACACGCCTAGGCCGCCGAGCACGATCAGCAGCGGCAGGCCCACCAGCGACGACCAGAACACAACGCGCATCTGGGCCTGCGAGAGGTTGATGGGCGTGTTGTTTGGCGGCTTGGGGCGGATGCTGATGAAAGCTTCCTGCGAAGCCAGCCAGTTGATGGCATTGAGAAACAAATCCTGGTTACCGTTGAAGCTGACGATGGGATTGATGATGAAGTCGGCGCTGCCAAACACCGCAAAACGGCCTTCATCGCCAGCTTTGGCTCCCGGCAGAGTTCCGGCTACGGCCAAGGTCAGAGGGCCGTGGCGCGCGGTCTTGGGATCCAGCTTCACTTCCTGCAGGCCGAAGTCGGTGGCGGCGAAGCTGGCTTCGGAAGTTTCCAGCAGCGGGCTGACGCTGGCCTTGGAATCTTTTTGGTCGCCCGGCTCCACGGTGCGCGCGTAGGGGAACAGGGTAGCCAGGCGGCTCATCTCATTGGTGATGGGGTGGTCGTCGTAATGGGCCACGATGGGCATGAGCTGGCTGGCGCCGAAGAGTCGGCCGACGCCGCTGGTATCCACCACGATATCGGGCGTCAGCTTTACGTTGAGCGTGGACTCGATGTAGTCCACTAGCGGGCCCTTGGTCTCCGGCTTCAGCATGAACAGCACGCGCCCGCCCTTGGATAAATAATCGGAGATGGCATTGACCTCCGGATCCACCAGGTCGTGGGTAGGACCAGCGATGACCAGCACGGCGGCGTCCGCGGGCACCTGCGGCGATTGCGCCAGCACCAGGGTCTTGACGGTGAAGTTGTCGTCCTCCAGCGCTTTCTTCACCTGGCTGCAGCCGTTGCGGCCGGAATCGTCGGGATCGTGCTCGCCTTCACCCTGAGCGAAGTAGACCACCTTGCGCCCGCCCTTCAGCACGCGGACCAGGGCGTTGGTGACGTCTTCCTCGCGCAGGCTGTTGACCAGCTGCTTGCGGCCGCCGGCTTGCACTACCAGTGTGCCGTAGCTCTGGATGCCGTATTGGCGGGCTTTATCGGGATGCCGGTCGGGCTCGATGTACTGCACCTCGACTTCGTTCGACTGCCGTTGATACTTGCTGAGGAATTCGCGGGCGCGGCCAAAAGCTTCGGCGCGGTCGAAATAGATGAGGTGCAGAGGGGTTTTCAGGCCGCGGACTATCTTGACCGACTCCGGGCTGAGGCTGTGGATCTGGTTCAGCGTGAGGTCCCAGCTGCGGCTATGGTCGCGGGCGATGTAATTCACCGCCACCAGGATGGCGATGACGACCAGGGAATAAAGCAGCAGAGGCCCGCGGTCGGCCCAGCGGCGCAGGCCAGAGCGGGCGGGCGGCTTGGTTTCTGCCGTTAAATTGTTATTTTCATCAGCCATGCTTCTCTCCTGTCGCCCCTTACTCCGCCAGTTCCATGCGGCGCGCGGTCAGGAACAGGCCGGCGACGATCAGGCTCAGGTAATAAACGATGTCTTTCGTGTCCAGCACGCCCTGGGCGAAGTTACGGAAGTGCGCGGTGACGGACAGATAGGAGAAGAGCTCGGAGATGCGGCCGCTGCCGTACGAGGTGACCCAGTCCGCCACCCAAAGCAGGAGAAAGAGGCTGAAGGTACCGACGCCGGCGACGATTTGGTTACGGGTCAGGCTGGAAATGAAAAGGCCCAGGGCGAGGAAGGCCGCGCCCATCATGGCCAGACCGAGGAAGCCGGCGCTGACCGGCTTGAATCCGAGCTTAGCGTAGTGCGCCACCAGGCCGACGTAGAGCCCGGCGATGACCAGCAGCAGGAGCAGAAGTCCAAAGGTGGCTACGAATTTTCCCAGGACCACTTCCAGGCGGCGCACGGGAGCGGTTTTCAGGAGCTCCAGGGTGCCGTTGCGCGCTTCCTCGGCGTAGGAGCGCATGGTGACCATGGGCAGCAGGAAGAGCAGCAGGATGGCGACGTCAAAAAAGAAAGGCTGCAGGAGCATGGTCTGGGCGTCCAAGCCGCCGCGCCCGAACATTCCGCCGCCGCTCAGGCTCTGCATGACGAACATGGCGAGCATGCTGTAAAAGAAAAAGCCGGCAATGACGGCGAACAGCGCCAGCACCACGTAGGCGGCCGGGGTCACGAAGAAGGACTTCCATTCTTTGCGGATAATGGCCCACATACCAGTCATAAAACCTCACGCGCTGGCGGGCGCGGGCAAAGCGCTGCCAGTCAGCGACAGGAAAATTTCTTCCAGAGTCAATTCAACTTCCCTGAGCTCAAGCAAGCCATAGCCGCCTTCGA
>JBLMXE010000034.1:0-10454 GCA_050257615.1 Chlamydiota bacterium
ATGGAAATCTGCGGCGGACAGACCCACACTATCATGCGCTACGGCTTGGATGAGCTGGTACCGCCGTGCATTCACCTGGTGCACGGGCCCGGCTGTCCCGTTTGCGTAACGCCGCTGGAAATCATAGACAAAGCCATTGATCTGGCCTCCCGGCCGGGAGTCACGCTGGTCTCTTACGGCGACATGCTGCGGGTTCCGGGCTCGCGTTCCGACCTTTTCCATGTGAAAGCCGGGGGCGGCGATGCGCGGGTGGTGTACTCGCCCATGGACGCGGTGAAGATCGCGGGGGCGGAGCCGCAACGCAGGGTAGTTTTTTTTGCGGTCGGCTTCGAGACTACCGCCCCGGCAAATGCCATGGCGGTGTGGCAGGCGCGGCGCCTGGGATTGGAGAATTTTTATCTGCTGGTATCACACGTGCTGGTGCCGCCGGCTATTCGCCTGCTGCTGCGCTCGCCCGGTAATCGGGTGCAGGGGCTGATAGCGCCCGGGCATGTGTGCACGGTCATGGGCTACAAGCAATACGATCAGCTGGCGCGGGAATTCCATATACCTATCGTGGTCGGAGGCTTTGAGCCGGTGGACCTGCTGGAAGCCATTTCCATGCTGGTGGCGCAACTGGAAGCCGGGCGAGCGGTAGTGCAGAACCAGTATGCCCGTTCAGTAAGCTACCGTGGCAACGGCCCGGCCCAGCAGATCATGGAACTGGTGTTTGAGGTGTGCGACCGCAAATGGCGCGGTATCGGCAATATCGCGCAGAGCGGGCTTCGCCTGCGGCCGGTGTTTGCTCCCCATGATGCGGAGAAAGTTTTCGGACTGGCAGAAATTAGGGTGGAGGAACCGCCCGAGTGCATCAGCGCACAAGTGCTGCAGGGGTTGAAGCGGCCCATTCAATGCCCGGAGTTTGCCAGTCGCTGTACGCCGCTGACTCCTCTGGGTGCGCCCATGGTTTCCACCGAGGGCGCCTGCGCTGCTTATTACCAATACCGCCGGCATAGCGCGCCGGCCGCGAGGCAAGGGCATGGATAAAGAAGCAAAAGACGCGGCCACACTGGTTTGTCCAGCGCCGCTGCCCGCGGGGGAAACCATTTTGCTTGGCCATGGCAGCGGCGGCCGGCTTACCTCCGAACTGATCCGCGACCTGTTCTTGCCCGCGTTCCACAATTCCGCCCTGGCCCGCCTCGACGACCAGGCCATGGTCAGCGTGAACGGTTGCCGGCTAGCCTTCACCACCGATTCCTTTGTAGTCAATCCGCTGTTCTTCCCCGGCGGCGACATCGGCTCGCTGGCGGTGCACGGCACGGTAAACGACCTGGCCATGGGCGGAGCTCAGCCCCTGTTTCTGAGCGCCGCGTTCATCATCGAGGAAGGTTTCTCCATAGCGGAGTTGCGGCGCGTGGTGGCGTCGTTCCGCGATGCGGCCAGTGAGGCTGGAGTCGAGGTGGTGACCGGGGACACCAAGGTGGTGGAGCGGGGGAGCGCGGACAGATTGTTTATTAATACTTCCGGCATCGGGCTGGTACCCGCCGGGCTTTCGCTCTCCGCTAACCAGGCCAGACCGGGCGATCTGGTTGTGTTGAACGGGCCGATTGGCGACCACGGCATGGCCATCATGGCGCAGCGCGCGGAGCTGGAGTTCGAAAGCACCATTCGCAGCGATAGTGCGGCCCTGCACGGGCTAGTCGCCGACATGCTGAAGGCCACAAGCGAAATCCGCTGCATGCGCGATCCCACCCGCGGCGGCCTGGCCAGTGCGCTCAACGAAATTGCCGCGCAATCGCAGGTGGGCATCGAGCTGGAGGAGAGTTCCATTCCAATACGCGAACAGGTGCGTGGGGCCTGCGAAATTCTAGGCCTCGACCCTCTGTACGTGGCCAACGAGGGCAAGCTGATTGCCATCGTGGCGGCGGGCGCGGAAGACGCAGTTCTGCAGGCCATGCGCAGCCATCCGTTGGGCCGGGAGGCGCAGGCGGTCGGCACGGTGCGGCGCGAGCACGCGGGTCTGGTCACCATGCGCACGCCCTTCGGGACCACGCGCATTGTGGACATGCTGGCAGGCGATCAACTGCCACGCATCTGCTGAGGACCTATGCACGAGCTGGGCATTGCCACTTCGGTGTTGCAGGCGGCGCGCCAGGAGGCGCTGCGGCATCCGGGATCGCGCTTGCGCAAAGTAAAGCTGCGCCTGGGCGAGCTCTCGGGGGTGAACGCGGAGGCGCTCAGCTTCTGCTTTGAGGTGCTGACGCGCGAAGGCAATCGAGAGCCGCTGGAACTGGAGATCGAAAGTTGTCCCCGCCGGCAGCGCTGCCCCGCCTGCGAGCAGACGTTCACCGTCAGGGATTACGACCTCACATGTCCAACTTGCGGAGCTGCGGAAACAGAATTCGCGGGCGGGGACGAACTGGAACTGGCCTCGCTGGAGATGGAGGACTATGAGCCAAGTGCCGCTGCAGCGTAAAGTTCTTAGCGAGAACGACCGCATCGCCGCCGAGTTGCGACGCCGCTTCGCCCAAGAGGGTGTGCTCTGTCTGAACCTGATCAGCTCGCCCGGCTCAGGGAAGACTACGCTGCTGGAGCGCACCCTGGAAGGCTTTCGCGCGGGTGAGCGGGTGGCCGTGCTCACCGGCGACATCCAGACAGAGAACGATGCCGCCCGCCTGCGCCGCTCTGGCTTCCCGGTGCGTCAGATCACCACCGGAGGAACCTGCCACCTGGATGCGCGCATGATCGAGCGCGCCCTGGCGGAGTGGCGCCCGGGGGCTTTCGACCTTCTGTTTATCGAAAATGTCGGCAATTTGGTTTGTCCCTCCAGCTACGACCTGGGCGAAGCGGCCAAAATCGTGGTGCTAAGCGTAACCGAGGGGGAAGATAAGCCCTTGAAGTACCCCGCCATCTTTCTGAAAGCGCAACTGCTGGTGCTGAGCAAAATTGATCTGCTCCCTTATGTTCCCTTCAACATCGCCGCCGCGGAAGACAACGCCCGGGGCATTCATCCCGGCATTGAGGTGGTTAGGCTTTCCTGCCTGACGGGCGCCGGGCTGAAGCAGTGGCAAAGCTGGATCGAGTCGCGCCGCCGGGCTATGCAGGTCGTGAAGGCAGAAGTGGTGACCTGAATGCTCGTGCGTAAGCAAATCGCCGTGTCGGGCATTGTCCAGGGGGTGGGGTTCCGCCCTTACGTATACCGCCTGGCGAGTGAGCGCGATCTGAGCGGCAGCGTGCGCAATACCGCGGCCGGAGTGGTTATTGAGGTGCAGGGCACGGGCGATGCCGTACAGGATTTCGTCGCGCGTCTTCCCGCCCAGGCGCCACCCCTGGCGCGTATCACCGAGGTGAAGATGCGCGACCTGCCGCCCAACGGCGAGCAGCGCTTCCAGATCATAGCCAGTCAGGGGCAGGAGGAAGCTCGCACCCTGATCTCTCCCGACGTAGCCATTTGTGCCGACTGCCTGCGCGAGCTCTTCGACCCCTCCGATCGCCGTTATAAGTATCCCTTCATCAACTGCACCAATTGTGGGCCTCGCTTCACCATTGTGCGCGGCATTCCTTATGACCGGCCGCTCACCTCGATGGCGCCATTTGAAATGTGCGCCGGTTGCCAAAGGGAATACGAAGATCCGCTCGACCGGCGCTTTCACGCCCAGCCCAACGCCTGCTGGGAATGCGGGCCGCGGGTGGAATTGTGGGAAGCGTCGGGGGAGAAAGTTCAGGTTGAAGACCCGATTCGGCAGGCTGCGGAGCGTCTGAAGCAAGGCGCGGTAGTGGCCATCAAGGGCCTGGGCGGCTTCCATCTGGCGGCGGATGCCACCAATGCCGATGCGGTGTACCGCCTGCGCGAACGCAAGGGGCGAGTAGACAAGCCGTTCGCGGTCATGGCGCCCAGTTTGGAGAGGGCGGCGGAATCTTGTGAACTGGACGAGGCGGCGCGTGCGGCGCTTTCCTGGCCGCAGCGACCGATTGTGCTGTTGCGCAGGAAGGATCCATGCGCCATCGCCGAAGCCGTGGCCCCCTTCAATCGTGACTTGGGACTCTTCTTGCCCTATACGCCGCTGCACTACCTTTTGATGGCGGAAGGGAATTTCTCAGCCCTGGTGATGACCAGCGGCAACCGGAGCGAAGAGCCGATTGCCATTGACAATGGGGAGGCGGTGGAGCGCCTGCGCGGGTTGTCCGACTTCTTCCTGATGCACAATCGCGACATCCTGCTGCGCTGCGACGATTCCGTGGTACGCATTTCGGGTGGCCGGGTGCGGCAGATGCGGCGTTCCCGCGGCTACGTTCCTGTGCCTGTATTCCTGATGCAGGAGGTGCCCTCTGTACTGGCGGTGGGAGGGGAGCTGAAGAACACCGTGTGCCTCACCAAGGGGCGGCATGCGTTCCTGAGCCAGCACGTGGGCGACTTGGAAAACCTGCAGGCTTACCGCTTTTTTGAAGAGGCGATTGGCTACCTGGAAAGGGTGCTGGAAATCGAGCCGCGGGCGATAGCTTATGACCTGCACCCGGATTATTTTTCGACGCGCTGGGCCCTGCAGCAGGAAAACTTGCCACGGATAGGCGTGCAGCATCACCACGCGCACATTGCCAGCTGCATGGCGGAAAACGGCCTCGACGGGCGGGTGATCGGCATAGCCCTGGACGGCACCGGCTACGGCACTGACGGATGTATCTGGGGCGGGGAATTGCTGCTTGCCGATTACGGCGATTTCGAGCGCGCCGGACATTTGGAATATGTGCTCCTGCCCGGGGGCGAGGCTGCGGTGCGCGAGCCCTGGCGCATGGCGGTCAGCTATCTGTACCGGCATTTCGGGCGCGACTTCCTGAATTTAAACGTACCATTTGTGAAACAGATTGATCCTGCCAAGGTCAGCGTGCTCCTGCAAGCCATGGAGCGCGGCGTCAACACGCCCTTGACTTCGAGCTGCGGCCGGCTGTTTGACGCCGTGTCTGCGCTGGCCGGAATCCGCCAGCAGGTGAACTATGAGGCCCAGGCGGCGATCGAACTGGAAATGGCCATGGACGCCAGTAGCGGGCGGGAGCCATACACACTGGAGGTCGCAGACGAAGGCGGCCAGCTGATTTTCAAAACGCGCCATCTGTTCATCCAGTTGCTGGCTGATCTTGAGAAGCCCACGCCGATTTCCATCACCAGTGCACGTTTCCACCGAGGTTTGGTTGAGGGGTTGGCCAAAGCGGTCGAAATTCTCCGCCGCCGCACGCAGCTCACCCGCGTGTGTCTGAGCGGCGGCAGCTTTCACAACCGCTTCCTGCTGGAGCAGTTGCAGGCAAGGCTGCGCGCACAGGGGTTTGAGGTATTTACGCATTCGGAGGTGCCGGCTGGGGATGGCGGCCTCAGCCTGGGAGAGGCGCTGGTGGCCGCTCATCGGTTCGCTTCCAAATAGTGGCCTTCGAACCGTTGAAGGGGCACCCAGGCACGGCACTCTCGTAATCTGCGTTTTTGGAACGGGTAGCTTATAAGTACACGCTTTGCGCCAGCCCTATGGTAGTATCCGCCCAACTGTAGCCCTGTTGCCCGGAGGTATTATGCCCGGCGTCGTACTGCAGCCGCTCAATCTTGGCGAACTGCTCGACCGCATGTTCAGCTTGTACCGGAAGAATTTTCTTCTGTTTTTCGGCATCATGCTGCTGCCCTCCCTGCTGGCCATGACGTCGGGAATCCTCATGGCCGTGTTTCGCTCGCCGATGGTGGCTCCCAAGCCGGGGACTCCCGGTATAAACCCGGCGATTGTCGGCAGCGCCGTCGGCGGCGTTGTGGTGGCCATGGCTGCGTACTGGATTGTTTACGCCGTTGCTCTTGGGGCCAGCACCTTTGCCGTGGGCGACGTCTACCTGGGAAGGACAGCGACTATCGCGGCTTCGTACCGTCGTATCCGCGGGCGCATTTGGCGTTTGCTCTGGCTCATGTTCCTGGTCGCCCTGCGGGTGTTCGGCATTTTTCTGCTGGTCGGGATTGGGTTTGCGGCGGTTATCCCGCTGGTGGGAGGACGAGGAACGGCGGCGGGTGTAATCGCTGCCCTGACCATGCTGGTGCTGTTTCCCGTCGCTTTTGGATTGACCATCTGGCTGATGCTTCGCTACAGCGTGTGCATTCCCAGTTTGGTTCTGGAGGATTTGCGGGCTGGGCAGGCCATCCGGCGTAGTACGCAGCTTATGAAGGGTAACTATTTGCGCTGCTTCCTGCTGCTGTTGCTGACGGTGGTCATCACCTACGTCAGCCTGACCATTTTCCAGGGACCTTTCTATATCGCCATGATCCTGTCGGCGCGCCATGGCCAGATAGCGGTGTGGCTGCTGTCTCTCAGTTCCATATCGGGCGCGCTGGGCGGGGCTCTTTCCGCGCCCCTGATCATGATAGGGTTAGTGTTGCTGTATTACGACATTCGGGTGCGCAAAGAAGCCTTCGATCTTCAACTGATGATGTCGCAAGTGGACCAGGCCGGGGCTCAGGCCGCTTCAGCAGCGACGGCTGCCGCGCCCAGCGCTTAAACATGCCGCGTTCTTCCCGGGAAATGCATTTGGCGTGGTTGCTGTCGTTTGTGCTGGCGGCCGCAAGTGGCGCGGGCGCGCAGACGGTGGCGGCCACCGACCTTCCCGGCTACATTGCCGACTTGCAGAGTTGGTCGGTGGCGCTGGCGCAATTGCCGGCCCATCCGGAGAAAGTATCCGATCTGCGCCGCTCCGTTCCCCTGAAGCTGGAGGTGCACAGCGGAGGCCAGCATTTCGCGACTTCCAACGCCTGGCTGATCGTGTCCCTGGTCCAGTGGGAGAAGCAGGCTCCCCAGCGGGCGGCGTTGCAGGAACAAATCGCGC
Organism: Chlamydiota bacterium; assembly: GCA_050257615.1. Classification (GTDB taxonomy): domain Bacteria; phylum Acidobacteriota; class Terriglobia; order Terriglobales; family Acidobacteriaceae; genus JAICWP01. The sequence continues at coordinate 6,823 of JBLMXE010000034.1, forward strand.
AGCGGCTGCAGTGGGAGCTGCAGCAGGCCCAGGCGCTTAGCCGGACTTCAGAAGCGCCCTCCTCGCAGCAGGCGCGGGCGCAGCTTGCTTCCATTCTGAAGCGGCGCGAATTCCGCTTTGTCCGTTCGCCCAGCTGGTGGGACCTGATGTGGGCCCGCGTGTGGCGCTGGATTGGCCGGCAGCTGGAAAAGCTGATGGGCCGTCTGCATCTCAAGCCGGCGGTCAGCAACGTCTTTTCCTGGATTCTGCTGGGTGTGGCCTTCCTCCTGCTGGCGTGGATGCTGTGGCGCACTTTGCGGCGGGCCTCGCGCGGCATGATGCATTTGGGGCTGGAGGCGCCAGTCTCCACGGCCTGGAGCGGGAAGCAGTGGGCGGAGGCAGCCAGGGCCGCGATGGCCGAGCAGCGCTACCGGGACGCGGTTCATTGCTGCTATTGGGCGGCGGTCTTTCGCCTGGAGCAGATGGGAGTGTGGCGCCTCGACATGTCGCGCACTCCGCGCGAGTACCTTCGGCTGCTGGCGCGCGATTCTGAGCACCGCGCGGCCATGAGCAGTCTGACGCGCAGTTTCGAAATGGTGTGGTACGGTTATCGGCCGGTCACGCCGGCGCAGGCGGAATCTGCCCTGCAGCAATTGGAGAACCTGGGATGCAACTCGCCCTCGATAGCGGCGACCGCAAATTACTGATCGGCGCAGCGGCGATTGTGCTGCTGCTGGCGCTGATGGCAGCACTGGTCGGCACCGAAGGCCCGCGTCCGTCCGGCTATCCCTCTAGCTACTCGGCAGCTTCGGACGGCGCCAAGGCGGCCTTCCTGACCTTGCAGGATTTGGGCTACACAACGGAACGCTGGCTGGATCCTCCGCAACGACTCCAGAGACAGGACAGCCTGCTGATTCTGGCCGATCCCATCGTCTCTCCCAGCAAAGATGAGCGCCAGGCGCTGCGCAAGTACGTCGAGTCCGGGGGGAAGATTCTGGCTACGGGGCTCTCCGCCGACAAGGTGTTGCCGGAAGCGGCAGCGGGCATGAACGACATAACGTCAGTGGAGTGGAAGGATTTTCCTGCCCTGGTCCCTGGCGCACTCACCCAAGGCGCCGGCAATATCACGCTGGTCCCGCTGGCGAAATGGACGGGAACCGGCGCGCGCTACATTCCTATTTATGGCACAGCCCGGGAGCCGGTGGCGGTGGTCTATCAGCTGGGACGAGGCGAGATCCTGTGGCTGGCCGCTTCCACGCCTCTGACCAACGCCGGTATTCAGCGCTCCGGCAATCTGGAACTGCTGCTCAATTTCGCGGGCTCGCCGGGGCGCACGCGCGTTTATTGGGACGAATATTTTCACGGGCAGGGCCGCTCTCTGGCCGACTACTTTGGGCGTACCCCTCTGCCCTGGGGCCTGGCACAGCTCGGGCTACTGCTGGCGCTGGCCCTGCTGGCATTTTCGCGGCGCAGCGGTCCGGTGCATGCTTCGGTTCCGGAATCGCGCCTGTCGTCACTGGAGTTCATTGACACGCTGGGCGGTCTCTATCAGCGAGCGCATGCCGCCCGCGGTGCGGTGGAGGTCGCATACCAGCGTTTTCGCTTTCTGCTGGCCAAGCGCCTGGGGATGCCCTTAACCGCTTCGGACGCGGATTTGGAAAAGGCTGCCAGGCAACGGCTTGCGCCTCCACAAGGCTTGGGCGACACTTTGCGGCGTTGCCAGGGAGCCCAGGACGATCTGGATCTGCAGGATGGCAAGGCGCTGGAGCTGGTGCAGACCCTGCACAATTTCAGCGAGGTGCTTTCATTACAGAAGGTTGGAGAACGGGCATGGAGAAAGTAGGCAGCCTGGCCGAACAGGTGCGGGCGGCGTTGGGCCGGGTGCTGGTCGGCCAGAACGAATTTATTCAACAACTGCTGGTGGTAGTGCTCTGCCGCGGTCATGCTCTGATCGAAGGCGTTCCCGGACTGGCCAAGACCCTGGCGGTTAAGGCTCTGGCCAAGGTGCTGCAACTGGAGTTTCAGCGCGTGCAGTGTACGCCCGACCTGATGCCCGCGGACGTGATTGGCGGCAATATCTTCAACAGCGCCACGGGCAGCTTCAGCCTGCACCGCGGGCCGCTGTTCACCGACCTTCTGCTGGTGGACGAAATCAACCGCACGCCGCCGCGCACGCAATCGGCGCTGCTGGAATCCATGGAGGAGGCGCAGGTCACCATTGACGGCACGCGCCACCAGCTTTCCGACTTCTTTACCGTGTTCGCCACCCAGAACCCCATCGAGTTCGAGGGTACCTACCCGCTCCCCGAGGCGCAGCTGGACCGCTTCCTGCTGAAGATTCGCGTCGGCTATCCCTCGGCCGAGGACGAGATCGCGATTCTGGAGCGCTACCAGGCGGGGTTTGATGCCCGCCAGTTGGAGCGCATGGAGCTGCAGGCCATTGGAAGAGAAGTCTTGAACGAGGCCCGGGCTGCGGTCAGCGCGGTGCAGGTGGAGCCAGGCATATTTCGTTACGTGAGCGAGTTGGTGCGGCGCAGCCGTGATTGGCCGTCGCTCAGCTTGGGCGCGAGCCCCCGTGCCGGACTCAGCCTGTTGCTGGCCGCCAAAGCCATCGCTGCCATGGAGGGCCGCGATTACCTGGTGCCTGACGACGTGAAGCAGATCGCTTCCGCCGTGCTCCGCCATCGCGTGGTGCTCAAGCCGGAAGCTGACCTGGAAGGCGTGAGCGCTGAGCAGGTGGTGCGCGACTTGCTGGCCGCGGTCGAGGTTCCCAAATAATGCTGGGCAGCCTGCTTCCCCAGCCCCGGGTAGCAGTGGCGCGCAACTGGCGCCGCTGGGGCTTCGGCGTCGGGCCACGCCTGGTTCTGCTTCTGCTTGTCGGTTTGCTCTGGCTGGCGCCGGCCTGGTGGGATCGCCGCGCGCTCTATGGCCTGCTGGCCTGGGACGTGTTGTTGCTGGGCGTCTTCCTTTGGGACCTGAGGCGGCTGCAACGCGCCCAACCCGAAGCCAGCCGGATCTGGACGGCGGCGCCCGCGCTCTCCACCCCGGCTGAAATCCGAATTGAGCTGCGAAATCTGGGAGAAGTCTTTTACGTAACCGCGCAGGACGATATTCCCGCCAGCCTGCGCCGCACGCCGCCTACGCTGCAATTGCAAACCGATCGTTGGGGAGAAGCGCGAGGCAGCTATAAGATTGAGCCGTTGCAGCGGGGCGACATTCAGGCCGGCCCGCTGTTTCTGCGCTGCCAGAGCCGCTGGCGCATTGCGGAATGCTGGCTGCGCGCTGACTTGGGGCAGACGATCCGTATTTATCCCAACCTAAGCGAAGCCAAGCGCCACATGCTTTACTTGCTGCGCAGCCGGCAGATTGAGCTGGAGCGGCGGCTGACGCGGCGGCGCGGCCTGGGACGGGAATTCGAAAGCCTGCGCGACTACCGCGACGGCGACGAACTGCGCGACGTTTGCTGGACGGCCACGGCACGGCGCGGCAAGCTGATTACGCGGCAATTCCAGATCGAGCGCAGCCAGGCAGTCTGCCTGGTGGTGGATGCCGGGCGCTTGCTGCGGGCGCGCATTGGCAAGCTGCAGAAGCTGGACTTCAGCGTCAACGCCGCGCTCACCCTGGCGCACGTGGCCCAGTATTCCGGCGACCGC
>JBLMXE010000035.1:0-3774 GCA_050257615.1 Chlamydiota bacterium
TGGAGTTCCAGGACAAGGTATTGAAATGCGTGGACTGCGGGGCCGAGTTCATCTTTACGGCGGGTGAGCAACTCTTCTTTTTCGACAAGCAGTTCAAGAACGAGCCAAAACGCTGCAAGCCCTGCAAGGCCAAGCGGGTTTCGACTTTAGGCGGGGCGCCGCCGACGGGCGCCACTTACCCACGGGTGGAAACCCGCACCGTGTGCTCACAGTGCGGCAAGGAAACCACCGTCCCCTTTAAGCCGACCCAGGGACGACCGGTTTTTTGCCGGGAGTGCTTCCAGCAGCGCCGTACCACGGCTGCCACCGCTTAAGTCAGGACGGTGGTGAGCACCATTGACGCTTGCTTCGGTAGGCGAGCGATGAGCGTGTCGAGGGGCGAGGTGTCTTGTTGCGTCCACCTCAAACCGGGCGCAAGTACGGAGAGACACGACTAGCGCCTCTTCCTGGAAAAAGTAGAGAAGCGGGACTGGCTGCCCAACTCCCTGATTCAAGGATTAGCTTACCTTGCGGCCGCGAGCCCCTTCTGCCGCAGCGGCATCACGCGTGCGAAGGTGCACCGAGGAGTGCTTCTTGTCCTCATGCTGGATCAACAGGACCTCGATCTGGCGCAGCAGATCCTCTGTCCCCTGAGGCTTGACCAGAAGGGATTCTGCGCCCCGACTCTGCCAATCGCTGCCCAGAGCAGGGTAGGCAGTAAGGATGGCGGTGGCGGGGTTATATTCCTGCTGGCGGGCCACGCGGATCACGTCGTAGCCGGAATTTTCGTTCTCCATACGCATGTCGGTGATGACCATGTGGTAAACGCCGGAACGCAGCTTCGCCTCGGCTTCCTGTGCAGACGACGCGGTAACTACTTCGAAGCCATTGATTTCCAGGACGGCCTTGAGGGTAAGCAGGATAGGCAGTTCGTCGTCCACCAGCAGGATGCGGCGTTTCATAAATTCTCCTACGCCCACTATAGCGGAATATTTATCGGATGCCAGTGACTTGCTTTTGGTTTCCGAGCTGCTGCTTTTCTTTCAGACCAACAAGTGACTGCGGCTGGCACCGCTATAATAGCACCGTGTCCAGCTTTTACGTGGAGAACTTCGGTTGCCGGGCGACGCAGGCGGATGGAGCCGCCCTGGAGCAGCAATTGCGGGCGCGAGGCCTGCAGCAAGCTGTGACGCCGGGCGACGCACAGATCGTGGTGCTGAATACCTGCACCGTGACTGCGGCCGCGGATCAGGACGCGCGCGCCGCCATTCGCCGTGTTCATCGCGCTAATCCCGGCTGCCAGATCCTGGTGACGGGCTGCTACGCCCAGCGCGCGCCGGAGGAGGTGGCCTCTCTGCCGGGAGTGAGCTGGGTGGTGGGCAATTCCCACAAGCATCAGATCGCCGACCTGATCGGTAAAGATGTTGCCGGCAGCGTCTTGGGTACGACAAGAAGCGCCAATTTCATTCCTCTGAGGAGCTTGGAGACGCCCGGTTCAACCGGAGCTTCGCTCCTGGTGGGAGACATTTTTGCGCATACGCAGCTGCTGGCGGCGCCGGTTTTCGAGGCGCTCTCCGAGCGGACCCGGCCTAATCTGAAAGTGCAGGATGGGTGCAACAACCGCTGTTCATTCTGCGTGATTCCCTACGTGCGGGGACGCAGCCGTTCGCTGCCGCTGGAGGAGGTCATCGGCCAGGTAAATGGTTTGGCAGCAGCGGGATATCGCGAGGTCGTCATTTCCGGCATCAACCTGGGCCGCTGGGGCCGCGACCTGCGGCCGCAGCTGCGCTTCCCCGCCCTGGTACGCGCCATCCTGGAGCGCACCAGCCTGGAGAAGCTGCGGCTCAGTTCTATTGAGCCAATGGACTGGGGCGATGAACTGATCGAACTGGCGGCAGGATGTCCCCGAATCGCCAAGCACGCGCATGTACCTATGCAGTCGGGCAGCGACCGGGTGCTGCGGGTCATGCACCGCAAGTATCGCCCCTGGCACTACGCCCAGCGTCTGCGCAGGATTCGCCAGGCCATGGCCACGGCGGCTATTGGCGCCGACGTGATGGTGGGATTCCCGGGTGAGGGCGAAGCCGAGTTCGAGCAGACTCGCGCGCTGGTTGAAGAATTGCCCTTTACCTACCTGCACGTGTTCACTTATTCGGCTCGCCCCGGTACACCGGCGGCCAGCCTGCCTGACCAGGTACCGCCGTCGGTAGCACACGAACGCAATCGCCTGTTGCGCGAACTGGCGGCGCAGAAGAAGCAGGCTTTCCAGCGCTCGTTCCTGGGCAAGACGCTGCAAGCCATCACACTCAGCACCTATAACGTCGAGCGCACGGAGGCGCTCACAGACAACTACCTGAAGCTGCGGGTAGCGGGGCGGCACCAGCCTAACCAGTGGATCAATGCGCACATCGAGCAGGTGAGCGGCGGCGAGTTGCTGGGAACAATTGCCTCATCTTGAGTTTGGGCCGATAACCCCCTGGCACTTGCGTGCTATAATTTTCCATCTCGACTCGCCCTGTCAGGGCCGGAGGTTTGTATCGACAAGCGTTTTATCCGCATGAATGAGCGCATTCGTGCCCGCGAAGTGCGCGTGATTGACGACGAAGGCAAGCAGATCGGCATCCTGCCTCCTTTCGAGGCGCTGAAGATGGCCCGCGCCAAGAACCTTGATCTGGTTGAGATTTCGCCCACCGCGCAGCCCCCGGTGTGCCGCATTATGGATTACGGCAAATTTCTCTACCAGCAGGAAAAGAAGGAGCGCGAGGCCAAGAAGCACCAGAAGGTTATCACCGTCAAGGAAGTGAAGTTCCGCATCAACGTGGACGAGCACGACTACCAGACCAAAAAGAACCACGTGTTGCGCTTCCTGGACGAGGGCGACAAGGTGAAGGCCACCATCTTTTTCCGCGGGCGGGAAATGACCCGGCAGAGCCTGGGCCGCGAAATTCTGGAACGGCTGATCAAGGATGTCGAGGAAAAGGGCCTGGTGGAGTTCCGGCCGCGGCAGGAGGGCAACACCCTGCACCTGATTCTGGCGCCCAAAAAGGCTCTGACCACGCAGCATACGCCGCAGCGCGCGCAGGCTTGAAAATTGTGGTTTTTGCCGAAAGCTGACCGCTTTCTTGCCGTTTTCCCAATCCGCCATTTAGGATAAAGAGCAGGTTGAACGACTTATGCCGAAACTGAAGACGCACAAGGGCGCCGCCAAGCGCTTCAAGAAGACCGCGGGAGGCAAGGTGCAACGCTCGCATTCCCACCTGCGCCATATCCTGACTTCCAAGGACAAAAAGCGCAAACGGAAGCTGCGCCACGCCGTGCTGGTTGATCCGGCCGACGCGCCCAAGATCAAGCGCATGATTCCGTACCAGTGATGTTTGCGGCGCAAGCGCCGCCGGACAGCCGAGGGCGGCTGTCCCCACACAAGCAATTGCGGTTGATCAAGCGTGTGAAGAGGCTGCGGAATATCTCCTTGCCTCCAGCCGCTAATTCGCGGTCCTGAAGACCGCCACAAGAAAAGGAGCACACCATGCCTCGTGTCAAACGTGGCACCAAACGCCGCGCCAAGCGCAAAAAGATACTCGATCGCGCCAGTGGTTATTTCCTGACCAAGTCCAAACTCTACCGCTCGGCCAAAGAGTCGGTGGAGCGCGGGCTGAAGTTCGCCTACGCCGGCCGGCGGCTGAAGAAGCGCCAGTTCCGCTCGCTGTGGATCGTGCGCATCGGCGCCGCTGCCAAGCTGAACGGGCTCAGCTACAGCCAGTTCATCAACGGGCTGAAGAAGAGCGGCGTGGAGCT
>JBLMXE010000036.1:0-4086 GCA_050257615.1 Chlamydiota bacterium
GCGACGGCCGCATCATCAGTGTGGATTCCCGGCCTTCGGATGCGCTCGCCCTGGCGCTGCGCGTGGATTGCCCCATCTTCGTCGAAGACGACGTGCTCAAGTCGTCCAAGCTGGCCAGTTCAGTCTCCGATCGTGTTTCCAGCGAGGAACTGCGCAAGTGGCTGGAGAACCTGAATGACGAGGACCTGGGGCGCTACAAAATGTAAGTAATTGAAGATTGAAGAATGAAGAATGATGATTGAAAACCCTGGCGTGCGGGAGGACGTGCCGTTGAACGTGCCACGACTCTCGACAAATTCTCCAATCGTCAATCATCAATGAACTCTCAAGGGTTTTCATTCGTCATTCTTCAATCATCAATCGTCAATAATGCGTGATCCTGCCCAGCAACTGCAGCGCATCTATCTCGCCGGATTCCAGCTGGAAACCTTCGAACGATTTCCTAAAGCCATTGGCGCGGTCCGCGACAACGTGATTGCCTTGCTGGAGGCGTCGCCGGAAGGGCTGCGCCTGATCGGCACGCCCGGCTGGCGCATGGGCGAGGCCATGGGCGTGCTTATCCAGATGAGCGGCCGCCAGGTGTTCCAGTACAAGTCAGAGATTGTGGAGGCCACGCCGGAGCGGCTGGAGGCGGTGCGGCGCGTGCGGGAAGAGCTGGAGAAATTGCTGGCAGAAGACCTTTAACGCGGAGGCCGCGGAGGACAGAAATGCGGAATTGAAGAAATGAAGAATGACGAATGAAACACTTGAGATGCCGTGTCTGCGTGCGCTCTCGCCGGCTCAGGACAATTCTTCAATCGTCATTCTTCATTCTTCAATTAATCACGGGTAGCCGCAGGTGCCGCAGGCAAACACCAGGCCCTGGGGATTGGCGCCGGCGGGGAAAGGGAATCCCGCCACCACGGTCAAAACGCCGTTGGAGCCGATGGTGAAGCCGCTCAGGTCATTGGAGCCGGCGTTAGCCACGTATAGGAACAACTGCTGCGCCAAGTTGTTAGTTGGCGGCGACACGGCAATCATTGCCTTAGGTTGCGTGCCCACCGTAAAGGGCGAGCCGGGCACTGCGTTGAGGAAACCGGTCTGAGTTGTGACCGCGAATGCGGAGACATTGCTGGAAGCGGAATTGGCCACATACAGCGTGGTGCTGGAGTAAACCAGGGCGCTGGGCACAGAACCGGCGGCAAAGGGCGAACCGGGAACCTGAGTCAAAAATCCGCCCGTTCCGGAGCCGGTATTAACGGTGTAAACCGAGATGTTATTGGATCCCGAATTGGCGGCGAACAGAAAGCCATCGCCCATGGCCAGGGCCACTGGACCGGTGCCTGCGGCGAAGGGCGAACCCACCACCGGGGTCAGAAATCCATCGCTGGAACGCACTGAGAACACGGAGATGTTGTTGGAGCCCTGGTTGGCGACAGCCACAAAGTTACAAGCCGGATCGGTGAGGATGGCGTCGGGCTGGGTTCCAGCGGTACGGGGAGAGCCCGGCAACGGGGTAAGCTGGCCGGTGCTGGTGATGTTGTAGCCCAGAACCGCGGAAGCGGCAGCCGCGTACAGGAAGCGAGGCGCGGTGGGCCCCCCGTTGCCCGGACAGAGAGCCAGTTGGTTTACGCCGGGCGCTGCAATAGTGGGAGAGCCGGGCAATTGTTGCAGAGCGCCCGTGTTGGCATTGAAGCTGAACCCGCTGATCGTGCCTGAGCCGGAGTTGGCGATGTACAGCAATCGGCCCGTGGCCACCATGCCAACCGGGGCGGTGCCCCCGGGCGAGGGTAAGGAAACGGTAAGCTGTCTGGGCGTGCCGCCGGCTACGCTGATGCCCGTCAGGGTGCTAACGCTGGTGCTGCTGATGTAGACGAAGGCCGCCGGAGAAGCCGGTGGCGGCGGAGTCGGAGGTTGATTGCCGCCATTGCTTAAGGGGCCGCCACCGCAGGCGCTCAGAGCCAGTATCAATGCCAGTAAGACTGCGAGCGAAAATCTACGCATGTTGAATGTTCCTACTTCGGGTCAAGCTTAGGCTGGAAATTGGGTTACATCAAGCCACAGTGGGACAAGGCCAAAGGCATGGGCGTGGGGCTTGGGAAGTTAACATAATACCTGTTATCGGACATTACATATACCCGGATAAGTGCGGCGTGCCTCCTTACGCGGCGCTATTGCCCCATGAGCTCTTTCAGCGCGCTCGACTTCCGGTTGTCTGAGGTTCGGCGACCAGTACGATCTTGGGATGGAATAACGTTCCAGCCACTCGGGTGGCTATGGCGATGAGCTCGCTCTGCCCTTGAAACACCTTCACTTGCCGGGCCCGTGAGAGTTCGGGCAGATTCACCGCGCGGCCCACGCGAATGCGGGCGGCGATCTCCTCACTGGCGGTCACGCTGGGCATTTCCGGCAGTAGCCTGCGGGGATGAATAAACAGGTCCTCAGCCTGGCCCTGCTGGGCGGCGGCGTCCAGTTCCTCAAGGCTGTGGGCGTCGGCCAAGCTGAATTCCCCGAGAACGGTTCGTCGTAAGGCCGCCAAATGAGCCCCGCACCCCAGGATTGCCCCCATTTCGTGCGCCACTGAGCGCATATACGTGCCGGAGGCCACGCGGGCGCGGAAATGGGCCTGCTCGCCATCCCAGCCCAGCAGCTCAAATTCCTTGATTTCAACCTCTACCGGCTGAAGCTCCACTTCACGGTGCTTGCGGGCCAGCTTGTAGGCCGGCACTCCGTGGATCTTCTTGGCGGAAAACGGGGGTGGCGTCTGCTGAATACGGCCTCGGAAGCGGGCCGCTAGGGCCTGCAATTTTTCAAGTGTTACTTTAACTATTTGCGGCTCTGCCAGCGGCTCGCCTTCAGCGTCATAGGTATCGGTGGCAAAACCAAAGCGAATCACGCCTTCGTACGTCTTCTCCGAGGCGGTATAGAACTGAGCCAGGCGCGTCATGCGCCCGACCACCAGGGGCAGGAGGCCCGTGGCCAGGGGGTCAAGAGTGCCCAGGTGACCGACCGAGCGCTCGTGCAGGATGCGTCGCACGCGGTTAACCACATCATGCGAGGTCAGCCCTGCAGGCTTATCAATTACCAGTACTCCATCCATAAGGGGTCCGTCTGTTATCGTGAAGGCGGCAGGCCCTTTTGGTCAACCTTTGGGAAGAGACTTCCCTGCCGCTGCACGTCGGAAATGATTCCACTCAAAGACGACACCCCGCGCTTCAGCACTCCCTACATCACCTATTTCCTGGTGGCGCTGAACACGGTGATTTTTCTTTACGAACTGCTGGGCTTTGGGCCACATGCGCGCAATCAGTTCATGTTTCAGTTCGGCATGGTGCCGGCGCGCATAACCGGACTGATGAGCGGCATGCCGCATCTCTCGGCGGAAACGGCGCTGCTGCCCATCCTGACCTCCATGTTCCTGCATGCCTCCTGGCTGCACCTGATCGGCAACATGTGGGTGCTGTGGATTTTTGGCGACAACATCGAGGACTACCTGGGGCACTTCCTCTATATCGTGTTTTACCTGCTGAGCGGACTGGCGGCGGCCGTGGCTCACACCCTGCTCAATGCGGGCTCGGTGATGCCCACGGTGGGCGCCAGTGGGGCGATCGCGGGAGTGATGGGCGCGTACTTTGTGCTTTATCCGCGGGCCAAGGTGCTGACCCTGGTGCCCCTGATCGTAATCTTTACCTTCTGGTGGCTGCCCGCGTGGATTGTGCTGGGCTACTGGTTCGTGATCCAGTTCTTCAGCGGCGCGGCCACCGAGGTAGCGGTTTCAAGCCGTACCGCCGGCGGAATTGCCTTCTGGGCGCACGTGGGAGGATTTGTGGCGGGCATTGTGCTTATCAAGCTCTTCCCTGCTCAGCGGCGGCGGCTGAGGTATGGAACGTGGTGAAACAGCATTTAGCAGTTGGCACTTAGCATTTGGCCGTCAACCTTTTCGGCAGGTCAGAAGAACAAGTTTCACCGGCCAAATGCCAAGTGCTAAGTGCCAAATGCTTCTTTTTACAGCGCCCCTCCCGTCGGCATCAGCGTGATCTCTTCCACTGTGGTTTCTGGCGGAAGGAGAAGCGCGTCCAGCACGGCTTGAGCGACGGCTTCCGGGCG
>JBLMXE010000037.1:0-13831 GCA_050257615.1 Chlamydiota bacterium
ACCAGCAGCAATCACTACATTGATTTCCGCATTGGTTTTGCCTTCCGCTGAAGAGTAGGAGTCAGGAGTCGGGGGTCAGGAGTCAGCGGGGGCATGCCTTGCCCCCGCGTTTGCATGAGCCGGCAGTTGGAATCGCGGACTATCGCCTACAATTGGAGCGTGGACAAGCCAGCCACACGGAACTCGCCCGGCAAGCCAGAGTCGGCGCGCAGCCGTCTTAGCGCGGAAAGGCGGCGAGCCCTGCGTGCCGAGACCATCGGCATCATTGTGATCGCTCTTGCCATTCTTCTCTACACGGTTGCGCGCTACGGGTCGCACATCAATTGGAGCGCCCGCTAGCTGTGCCCGCATCCGCTAGTCCCCAATCCGATCTGCCGCTGCTCATAGTGGTGCTGGGGCCCACCGGCAGCGGCAAGACCGCCCTCTCGCTAATTCTGGCGGAACGTTTCGGCGGGGAAATCGTAAATTGCGATTCCGTGGCCCTGTACCGCGACTTCGATATCGGAACGGCCAAGCCCGGCCCCGGCGAGTTTGCCCGCGCGCCACATCACCTTTTCGACGTTGCCGATCCCGCTACCCAGATCACCGCCGGAGAATACGCGCGGCTGGCACGGCAGGTTCTGTGCGAGATCAGCGCGCGACACAAGCTGCCTATCGTGGTGGGCGGTACCGGCTTGTACCTGCGGGCCTTGCTGGACGGGCTCTTTGCCGGCCCGCGGCGGTCGGAGCAATTGCGCCAGCGCCTGCGAAGCCGCGTTCAAAGCAAGGATCCTGGATACTTGCATCGTTTGCTGGGGCGCCTGGACAAAGGCGCGGCTGCACAAATCCATCCCCATGACACGCCCAAGCTGATCCGCGCCATCGAGGTGTGCCTGGCGGCCCGGCAGCAGATGACGGCAATGTGGAAGCAGGGAAGAGATCCGCTGCGGGGCTTTCGCATCCTGCGCCTGGGATTAGACGCGGACCGCAGCCAGCTCTATGCGCGCATCAATCGCCGCGCCCAGCAGATGTTTGCCGCCGGCTTGGTGCAGGAAGCCGCCCGGCTGCGGGAAAAATATGGCGACACGGCTTGGGCGCTGGCCTCGCTGGGGTATAAGCAGGCGGGGCAAATACTGCGGGGCGAGCTCAGCCCGGAGCAGGGGGTGGCCAAGGCCCAGCAGGGACACCGCAATTACGCCAAGCGGCAGATGACATGGTTTCGCCGCGAGCCGGATGTGCACTGGCTGCGCGGGTTCGGGGATGACCCTGTCCTCCAGGAGCAGGCGGTGGCGTTAATCGAAAGCCGCATCCGGCCGGGCACGGCCGGGGTATAATCGCGCGGCCTGTAAACGGCTCGGGCGGCTGTGGCAGCCCGCTTCCGCCCTCCCCCGGCGGAAGCAGTTTTCCTTGGACAATCGAAAGAAAACGTACTAAAAAGAAAGGGAAGGCAAACCGGCATTCGCCCGCCGGCGACGGTCCCCGCGAGCTTACTGTGCTGAACGAAGAACGCCGCCGCGCCATTCTCGACATCACCAACCGCGAAGGGCGCGTGCTGGTGAAGGAACTGGCGCGCCGTTTCAATACTTCCCAGGTCACCATCCGTAAAGACCTGGAAGTGCTGCATGCCCAGGGGTTCGTGCACCGCACCCACGGGGGGGCGCTGCCCTTTCGTGAGGGCGCGCTTTCCGATCCGACGCTGCGCGAGAAGGAAAAGCTGTATCGCAAGGAAAAACTGCACATTGCCACCGCGGCCGCGCGCATGGTGCAGGAGGGGCAGGTGGTCATCCTGGATTCCGGGACAACCACCACGGCCATTGCGCGGGCGCTGCGCCACATGCAGAACCTGACCATCGTGACCAATGCCGTGAACATCGCCGCCGAACTGGCGGGAACGCCGATTGAGGTCATCCTGACCGGGGGCACCCTGCGCAAGAACTCGTTTTCGCTGGTCGGACCGATCGCGGAAGATACGCTGCGGCGGCTGAACGCCGACATCCTGTTTCTGGGCGTGGATGGCTTCGATGTGCACTACGGGTTAAGCACGCCCAACCTGCTGGAGGCCAAGGTGAACCGGGTCATGGTGGAGGTGGCCAAGCAGAACGTGGCGGTGTGCGATTCCAGCAAATTCGGGCGGCGCAGTTTGTCGCTGATCGTCTCCACCTCTGGAGTGCACAAGGTTATTACCGACAAGAAAGCGCCTAAATCGGATTTGCGCGCTTTGCACAAGGCGGGAGTGGAAGTCGTGCTGGTGTGAAAAATCGGTAGTTGGTAGCTGGTAGTTAGTAGCTGGTGGTTAGTGGGTTGAGTCAGCATAGTTGCTCATCAACCACCAACTACCAACTGCCAGCTACTAAGAGTTGCTGTTACCGAACCAAGGGGAAGACGGGGAGATTTCATGAGTCAGGATAACTCCGGACGAGGCGGGCACACGCTGGCGGAAACGCTGTCGCAGCCGCAGTGCTGGGCCAAGTGCCTCGCCGGGTTGCAGAAAAACGACGAACTGGAGACAATCCGGAAACGTTTTGCTGCGGGCGCGGAAGGGCTGTTTGTGGGCTGCGGTTCCAGCTACTACCTGGCGCAATCGGCAGCGGCCGCCTGGTCGGCGCTTACCGGACTGCGGGCCAAAGCGGCTCCGGCTTCGGAACTGCTGCTCTTTCCGGATTCTCTGCTGGCGGGTGCGGCCGACCTTGTTCCGGTTTTAATCTCCCGTTCCGGAAGAACCACGGAAGTACTGCGCGTGGCCGAGTACCTGGAAGGCACACGTAACCTGCGTACGCTGGCGATCACCTGCGCTCTGGGCCAGGCGCTGGAACAGGCTGCCAGCGCCTCCATTTGCCTGCCCGCTGCCGATGAACAAAGCACGGTGATGACCCGCTCCTTCAGTTCCATGCTGCTGGCTGCGGAAGCCCTGGCCGCCACCGTGGCCGGTAACCAGTCCTTGCTGCAAGAGCTGAGGCGCATGCCGGCGCTGGCAGAGCCTTTGCCGGCATCCTTGCACGCCCGCATCCTGGAATTTGTCGCCGCCAACCAGTTTGCCGACTACGTGTACCTGGGCCAGGGTCCGTTCTACGGGCTGGCGTGCGAGGCAGCTCTCAAGATCACCGAGATGTCCTGCTCCTATGCGCAGCCCTTCCATACCCTGGAGTTCCGCCATGGCCCCAAGGCGATTCTGGGTCCGGAGGTGCTGGTGACCTTCCTGCTTTCCGAAAGCGGCCGCCAGGCGGAGGTGGATGTTCTGGAAGAGGTGAAGCAACTGGGCGCAACCACGCTGGTAGTGACCAACACCGCCGGGGAGCGGGTGCGAGCCAGCGCCGACCTGCTGGTTGAGCTCGGATTCGACCTTCCGGAGTACGCGCGCCTGTCCGCCTACTGCATGGTGGGGCAGCTGCTGGGGATTGCTACCGCGTTGAAGAAGGGCTTCAATCCTGACCAGCCACGCAACCTTTCGCGCGTAGTCGTGCTGGACAAGGCAGAGAAACCACAGCATGCCGCGCTTTGACGTGACCGTGGCCGGGGAACTGAACCTCGACCTCATCCTCTACGGCCTGCCGGAACAGCTGCCCTCGGAGCGCGAATTTCTGGCCAGCGGCCTGATGGTGACATTGGGCAGTTCCTCCGCCATCCTGGCCCACAATCTGGCCGCACTGGGGGCGCGCGTCGGCTTTGCCTCCCTCATCGGCGACGACCCTCTGGGTGAAATTGCTCTGCAACGGCTGGCCGACGCGGGCGTAGATGTTTCGCAAATAAAAAAGGCTCGCGGGCGCACCACCGGCCTTACCGTTATTCTGCAGCATGATGGCCGGCGTCGCATCCTTACCTATCCCGGCACCATGGCGGAGATGAGCCCGGCCGATCTCGATCTCGAATTCCTGAAATCGGCGCGCCACTTTCACCTGTCGTCTTTCTTCCTGCAGCCCGCGCTGCGGCCCCACGTGGCCCGGCTGTTTCGCGAAATGAAGGTCACCGGGCTGAGCACTTCCTTTGATACCAACGATGATCCGGAGGACCTCTGGGAAGGCGTGTTTGACGTGCTGCCTCATGTGGATATATTCCTGCCCAACGAGCGCGAGGCGCTGCGCATTACCGGCGCAGCCAATCTCGAAGCTGCCGTTGATGGGCTGGCACAGCGCGTCCCGGTGCTGGCGGTGAAGCTGGGAGCGCAGGGCGGGATGGCGCGCCGCGGTCAGGAGGAGGTTCGTTGCGCAGCGGCGAAGGTTATGCCCGTAGATCCAGTGGGCGCGGGCGACAGCTTCGATGCCGGATTTATTTATCAGTGCATCAAAGGCGCAGATTTGGCCGCCTGCCTGCAGTACGGCAACCTGGCAGGAGCGCTTTCTACCACCATGGCCGGCGGCACCGAAGCCTTCCGCGACCGCCCCCGCGTGCGGGAGTTTTTCCGCCAGCACGCATAAATCAGCCACGGATTCCACGGATCAAATCCGATTTTTCTAATTGCTGATCTGCAATCCGTGCTAATCCGTGTATATCCGTGGCCCATGTGAAGTTCGAGCCTACTGCTTGCTCACCTCCAGCAGCAGGTGATCGGGGAAGCTGGCGGTCAGCGTGGCCGTGCCATCCTTCGCGGTTACCGTTCCCAGGTCCTGAGCGTTGGCGTAGTCCACCACGTGGTAGCTGCCCGGCGCCAGGCCGCGCAGTTGCACCTCGCCCTGGTAGCCTTTCGGTCCCTCCGGAGCGAAGAAGGCGTAATACATTTTGCCGTCTTTCTCGATGGCATAGCCCTCAGGCACGTCATAGCCGATGGTGTACAGGTTGCGGAAGGCTCCCTTGGAGAGCATCTTCTGGTTGTAGATGCCGATCCATTTCTTCCACCATTCTTCCTTGTCGCGGGTGAGGGCAACGTCTTTGAAGTGGGGTCCGGGATCGGGCCAGACGAACTTGGTGCCGACCACGCCGCCGGTGCCGATGGTAGAGGCGAAGTCGCGGCCCAGGTCGCTCTCCTGATTGGCGCCCGCGAAGTTGATTTTAGTCAGCTCCACGTGATCGCCATACACAGCGGCCTCGGGACCGAGCAGCGCTTTGTACATCTTGATGCGCCGCCGCACTTGCACCGAGCCCACCGGATCGGCGGTCACCGCCTGATCCATGTAGGGCAGCCAGGCTAGGCTGGGCGGAGTGCCGCAGGGGCAGCTCTGGGTCACGCTCTCCGGCTTCAGCGAGCGCGAGGTTTCATAAATGATTTTGTAAACCTCGGCCATTGCGTTCACCGACTCCTCCGGCGACTTGTGATGATGCTTGGGGTTGTAGCAGGCGGGCACGGTATAGATGTTGTCCAGCTTGGAGCCGTCGAAGCCCCAGTCGCGGATAAAGTGCTGGGTCAGCTGCCGGTAGTAAGCCTGCACCTCCGGCAGGGAGGGATCGAGCACCGCCAGGTCGCGTACCATGCGCGCGTGCTTGCCGTTCTTGTCCAGAATCAGCCAGTCGGGGTGTTGCTTCACTACTTTCGAGATGCCGTAACGGTGCGACTCGTAGCGCCCCTGGCCATCTTCGACCGCCAGCGGCAGCCACCAGAGCTGCACGTACATGTCCTGCTTGTGGTAGCCGGCTACCATCTTCTTGATGGAGTCTCCGGGAAACGTATCCTTGCGCGGTTCCCAATCGCCGTAGTTGTTGAACCAGCGGTCGTCCAGCGTCGCCCACTTGATGCCCATCTCTTTCAGCTTGGGGATGGTGCCCAGCATTTCCTTAGGCGTGACGTTGAATTCATATCCCCAGCCGCACCAGGCCACGTTATAAGCCTCGCTGGAAGGTTTGGGCAGGTTCCAGCCTTCGCGTTCCAGGGCCGTGGAGTAGAGCCGCAGGGGCTCGTAGTAGTCGCCGTGGTAAACGGCCACGAAACTGCGCGGGGTGGAGTAAGTGTCGCCGGGCTGGAGAGTGACTTCGGGTTCCAGCTGCAGATCGGTGTTGATGCGGCCGTCGTCCGCCACCTTCACCGGCAGCGACAGCACCAGGGGCAGGGTCTCGACGTGGCCGATGGCTTCGCCGACTGAGCGGGTCCAGAAGGCCACCACGGGAATACCGCCTCCCAGGCCATTCTTGAGCTGCGCGCCCATCAGGTTAGGCTGGCTGAATTTTTTCGAAATGTGAATAACATCGTCTTTGCCCCAGTCGTAGCTGGAGCCTTGGAACGACCACAGGTCAGAAGGCGCGGCGGACGGATCGGCCAGCGAGGCGTTGAAGCGGTGCCGCTGCGCGATTGCCTGGTCCAGCGCTACCGCTTGCGAGCCGGCGTTCTTGTACTGCGCCGTGGTCAGGGCCAGGTTGGGGAAGTCGTCATACACCTCGATGGCGAACATGCCCTGTAGTCCGGGTGTGGAAATCGCCCCTGCCGGAATTTCCACTCGCCGTCCGCGACCCAGCTTGCCGCGCGCTCCCGTGATTTTGGTCTGGCTGAAGTCGAGCTTGAAATCCACCTCCTTGCCGCCGCTGACCAAGAAGTCGCCACTACCCTGAGGCTCGTCCAGGGTCAGCTTCTTGCCCTCGTGGAGCAGCGAAGCCTGAACATAGCCTGAAGGCAGAACATCAAATTCCGCAGTGGTGGTGCGGATGACCACGGGCCCGCCGGGATGGACGGTGATGGACACCGGCGAAGGCCCCCCTTCTTCCTGCTGCGTTTGCGACTCCTGGCGCGAGCACGCTGGGAACAACAACAGCAGACCCAACACAACGATCGCAAGATGCAATGACCAAATTGGTTTCATTGCGCACCTCCGAAGGATGACCGGGACAAACCCTTGAACTGGGCGAAAATCCGCTCTGCATTGCGATGATAGACCTTCTGCAGCACCGAGTCCGGCAGTTTCATGCCGTAAATCTTCCAACGTCCCTGTCCGGGATAACC
This sequence comes from Chlamydiota bacterium, assembly GCA_050257615.1. Lineage (GTDB taxonomy): Bacteria > Acidobacteriota > Terriglobia > Terriglobales > Acidobacteriaceae > JAICWP01. Next base: position 6,839 of record JBLMXE010000037.1, read on the forward strand.
GTAGTAGTCGAAGTATTCGTCGTCGGTCTCCAGCCAGCGGAAGTAATTGGCATACATCTCCGCGCTGGGCGGGGAGTCGGTGCCGAACAGGATGCGGTCCTGGTACTTCAGGAAGAATTCACGGGCGCGGCGCGGTTGCCGCCCCAGTTCCGCCTCGCGCGCCCCGAACTCGGTCATCACATTGGGCAGCCGGTCCAGCAACTGGGAAACGTAATCCAGATTCTCCGGCCAGTTGGCCACGTGCAGCGCAATGAAGGTAGTGTGCGGGTGCTTGGCGAACATGCGGTCGCGCTGCGCCATGACCTCTTCCTTGCTGGGGAATCCGTGGTCGTAGAAGCTCCAGTCAGGGTGCTCGATCAGTTCCTCGTAGCGTTCGTTTTCGCCATTGATGGGGTGGAAGAAGGCTTCCGGGTCGGTGACGTGAATGGCCACGGGAATGCCCAGCCGCCCGCACTCTTCCCACACCGGATCGAGGCGCGGGTCATCTACCGGAATCAGCTTGCCGGACTTATCGCGGTCCTGCAGTCCCAGGTCCTTCAGCACCTTCAGACCGCGGGCGCCGCGGCGCACCGCGTCGTCCAAGTCGGCCACCATGGCCTTGGGATCGTCAATTTTCGAATAATCAATCTGGGTGAAGACCATGAAGCGCCCGGGGTGGGGCTTCACCATCTCGTCCACCACGCGCTGCAGCTTCTGGCCCCACTGGCCGGTCAGGATCACCACCGTGCGGACGTTGGCCGCGTCCATGACCTGGATCACCTTCTCCGGCGGCATGTGCTCATCAATGCCCATCGCGTCATTGATGTGGTTGTGCACGTCAATCACAGGAAATTTCGCGCGCTGAATCGGCGTGACCCGGGCGTGCAGCATGGACTTGGGGTGGAAATCGCGCAGCAGCAGGGTTTCGCGCTCTTTGGCATTGGGCGCTGACTTGTAGCCGATCTGGTTCTGGGTTTGGTTCTGCGCGAACAGCAAGGAGGCGGACAAGAGGGCGGTGGCAAAAACGATACGACGCATGTGTGGACCTCAAATTCGTGTGGGCCCCGGGCTTTGCCCCGGGCGTGCACCCACACAGTTAGTCTTTGGACCTCGCGGCCGGCGGCTTCTGCGTGGCCGGCACCCAGCGCTTGTTGTTCGTGGGCGTAAACAACGTGTTGATCGCCGAACCGCTTACGTTCACCGGGAACGTCTTCTCCGCCGGCACGCCGTCCAAGCCATCCACTGTCAGCCGAACGGTGCGCGCGCCACCGATAGTGTAGGCGTGGTGCACGCTGGCGCCTTCCAGCTTCACGCCGTCGCCAAAATCCCAGCGGTAGGCGACCGCCGGCACGCCCTTGTCATCCGCCTGTGCCACGTAGGCCAAGTTTTCTCCCATCTTCGCTGTGGGCGGAACCTGCTCGGTTATGGTGGGAGCGGCCGCGGGTACGGAGGCGTCCACAATTTTGATCAGACGCACGGAATGTGCCGGTTGATTGTCCAAGGCCAGCGCGCCGTTGTTCAACGCCACCGGCTTCTGTCCGTCGAGCACGTCGAAAGCCTGATACTGGCCGCCGGCGGTCAATTTCAGGTCCGCCAGGCTGAAGGTGTGCGAACTCGGCTGCTCCGTCCAGTTGAACACCGCCAGCATGGATTGGCGCCGGTCCTCACGCAGCAGGAAGATGCTGGGCATCTGGTCTTCCGGGCGGTAGTTCATCAGATCGAGCGGCACGGCGGCTCGTCCCAGGCGGGCCATGTTGAGCATGTCCTGGTTCTGCACCAGTGCCAACCGGTCGGCATCCTGGCCCAGCGTAGGCAGATCGTCTCCGATTTCGTACATTCCGCCGGAGACCGCGGACAGCACAATGGAGACTTTGGCTTCGTCCAGCGTGAGCGGCGTCTGCCCGCCGTGCCAGGTGTGCTCGGCAATGGTCTGCCGCGAAACCGTGAAAGCATCGGGATCGCTGATGAACCAGTTGCGGTTCATGTAGTAGCGGGCGGCGATGCCGGCCGCGGCTTCGCGGCTGGCCACGAAGGCATGCCCGGTATCCACCGAGATGCGGCCCGTGTCCACGATCCCCACCGGGTTGAGCATGGGACTGCCATCTTTGTCGAGAAGCACATGGTCGCCGACCGCCTGGCGGATCACCTCCAGACCCATGCGCTGGGCCTGCAAGGCGGTGGTGTTGGGAAGGAAGTGATGGCCTTCCACCGCGCTGTCGTCCATGAAGTCCATCTTGATGTAGCGCACGCCCCAGTCCTGCACCAGGGTGCGATAGGTCTGGCGCAAATAATCCTGCGCGCCGGGATTAGTCGTGTCCAGGGCGTACAGCTGGTCTTTATCGCCGGTGACGTGGCCCAGGTGAATGGGCTGGCCGGCGCGGTTCTGCACCAGCCAGTCCTTGTGATTCTGGAACAACCAGGAGCGTTCCGAAACCTCGAAGGGCGCGGTCCAGATGCCGAAGGTCAGCCCCATATGCCGCACGTGATCGCCAATGAACTTCATTCCCAGAGGGAAATTGCTGGCGTTGGGTGTGGAGTACTCGCCGCGCGCGTACTGATAGCCTTCGTCCATATGGAAATAGTCGTAGCCCATCTGCTTCAGGTTCTGGGCCAGCCACTCGGCGTTGGTTAGCGCCGTGCCCTGGGTCAGGCCGAAGTAATACGCGGTCCAACTCCACCAGCCGATGGGCGTGGGCGCGCTGACGCGAGCATGGTGCAGGATGCGGATGGCTTCGCCGTAATTTTCCAGCTGCGTATGGTAGTCGGGTCCGGCGGCGAACATCAGGGGCTCGGCGGCCAGGGATTCGCCCGGCCCCACCGGCAGGCTCAGGTCAATCTGGTCGTCGGGCGGCGCATTCTTTAGCGACTCACCTTTCAGGATCTCCGTTGTGCCGGTGGACTCTACGTCATAGGAGGTGATGCGCGGCTGGGGCGCGGCCTGCGTTTTCAAATGAAAAATGGTAAGAAAACGGTCGGAGGTGAGCGCGCCCAGAAACAGGCTCTGGCCGCTCTGCCGGTTGTAGATGAGCTGGCTGCCCACGGCCCGATGCAGCCCGTTGGCGGGCTCGGTAAGGTCCATGATCTTCATCTCGGGCCGGTCTTCGCTGTAGCTGTCGGAGAGCACCCGGTCGGCGGAGGCGGGTCCATTCAGGTTTAGAATCGGTTCTCCCATCGCCTCGATACCGCGGATTTGCTGCACCGTAATTCGGCCTGCAGTCGTGTTGTGCACGTCGGCCGTGATGCTGCCATAGGGCTGGCGATCGTAAAGGCGAAGCGAGCACACCAGGTCGGGCTGGCCGCTCAGCCCGGTGTGAGTGATGGTAAGCATGTGTCCTGGGCCCAGGTCATCAACGAAGGTGGTTTGCGCAACATTGTGCCTGGGATAAGCACCGGCGGGCAGCATGCGGAAGTCAATGACGGCCGCCACCTGCGCGTGCAGCACAGGAGCGGCGCCGCCGTGGGGAGTAATGGAATATGAACCGTCGGGCGCCACGCTGACTTCCAGGCTGGGAATGCGCATGGTTGCCAGGGGCCGGACCGGCGCTGGACGCCTCTTCTTGCGCGCGCCCCAGGCGGGAACTAGCAGAACCGGCAGAAAGACCAGACAGACAACCAGCTTTCGAATGCTTTCCATTTTCACCTCGTTCCCGGGCCGCTTTGGCAGCTCGCGGGCCCAGCCGCGTCTGCCGCACCCCCCCAGCTGGGCTCCACAGAACGCTGGTCCCTTGTTGCGGGAAACCTTACGTTGTATATGAAAATGGAGCAGCCGTCCAGCCGCTTTCGCAATTCCTCCCCCCGGCAAAGTTTCCCTTGACAGCCGCCCTAGAACGAAAGTAAAAGTAACACTCCGTAAAAGTTAGTAAATACTGTCGGCGTCCCTGTTCCCCCGGGCATGGATGCCGTTCCGAGTCGAAATCCCCGGGGCAGGAGCCTCGCCATGCAGCGTGCTAGTTCGCCCCGCACCTTCTGCTTCCGCTTTCTGTTGTTGTTGCTCGCCTGCTTGAGCCTGTCCGTTGGGCTGTGGGCCCAGAAAGACACCGGCACCATTGCCGGCACCGTGACCGACCCTTCGGGCGCGGTCGTTGCCGGCGCCAAAGTGACGGTGACCAATGTGGACCGGGGCGCAACCTTCACCACCCAGACCAGTGAGTCGGGGGAATATGTGGCCAGCCCCCTCATGGTCGGCCACTACACCGTGGCCGTGGAGCACAGCGGCTTCAAAAAAGCGGTATCCCAGCCGGTGCCGCTGGATGTGCAGCAACGCGCCGTGGTCAACATCAAGCTGCAGCTGGGCCAGGCCACGCAGACGGTGGAAGTTACCGGTGCGACCCCGCTGCTGGAAACTCAGACCTCGGAACTGGGACAGGTGGTAGGGCAGCGCCAGGTGGAAAACCTGCCCCTGAACGGGCGCAACTTCGCGCAGTTGGCGCTGCTGACGGCCGGCACCACGCCCAGCGAACCGGGGGCACGCGACGAAGAGAGCTTCGGCTTCAGCGCCGGGGGCGCGCGCTCCCTGCAGAACAATTTCCTGCTCGACGGCATTGACAACAACTCCAACCTGCCCGACCTGCTCAACGAGAGCAATTACGTCATCCAGCCGCCGGTGGACGCACTCCAGGAATTTAAGGTGCAGACCAACGCCTACAGCGCCGAATTCGGCCGTGGCAACGGCGCCATCGTGAACGCCGTCATCAAATCCGGGACAAACCAGGTGCACGGTAGCGCCTGGGGCTTCCTGCGCAACAACGTGCTCGATGCCCGCAACTTCTTCGATCCCGTCGGCCCTACTCCGCCCTACGAGCAGTACCAGTTCGGCGGCACCCTGGGCGGCCCCGTATTTATTCCCCATGTCTACGACGGGCGCAACAAGACGTTCTTCTTTGTGGACTACGAGGGACTGCGCATCCACCAGGCGCAGACGCAAACCCTGCTGGTACCTACGGATTTGCAGCGCGCTGGCAATTTCGCCAACCTGCTCGATACGACCAGCCCAACGGGAGTGGACTGCAGCGGCCGTCCGACCTATGCCGGTGAACTGTTTGACACTCGCCTGACGCAGATCAGCGCGGGCAGCCCCACCGGCCTATGCGGCGTGCCCATCGGTGGCTATACCGCCGGGGGGTTGCCCACCAACATCATTCCCGCGGGCAAGATTGATCCTTTAGCGGCAAAACTAATGGCTCTTTTCCCCGCGCCCAATGTTTCCGGCAATCCCGCTCTCAACTACATTGCCAACCCGGTGGAGAACACCCATCGGTCCAATTTCGACACGCGCATTGACCAGAAGTTTTCCGACAAAGACAACGCGTTCATTCGTTTCAGCTACGAAGACCAGCCGCGCATCATTCCCTCACCGTTCCAGAACAGCATCGCCGACGGCGGCGGCTTCTTCAGCGGTATTGAAAACAATTCTTACCGCAGCGTGGCGCTGAGCGAGACCCACGTCTTCAAGCCCACCCTGGTGAACGAGTTCCGCTTCGGCTATAACCGGGTTAATTCGCATCGTTTCCAGTTCAATTTCGATAAGGACATTTCCGGCCAAGTCGGCTTCCCCGGCGTGCCTTTTACCCCGATCAATGGCGGCTTGCCCCAGCTCAACTTTGACGATGGCAGCGCGCCTACGCTAGGCAGCCCCACCTTTCTGCCGTCCGTGGAACTGCAGAACACCTATGTGCTTTCCGACAACCTGACCTGGGTTAAGGGGAAGCACACCCTGAAGTATGGGACCGAGATACGGCGCGAGGAGTTCACCATCTTCCAGCCCGCGCAATCGCGGGGCTTCGAGGGTTTCAGTAACGGTTTTACGGACAATCCCGCCAATCCCGGCACCGGCGGCTTTGGCCAGGCTTCCTTCTTGATCGGACTGGCCGACGGCGGCGCCATCAATAATCTGCACAATGTGGATTACCACCGTCCCATCTACTCCTTCTACACGCAGGATGACTGGCGAATCACCCAGAAGCTGACCCTGAACCTGGGGCTGCGCTACGAACTGTTTACCACTGTAAAGGAGAGATTTAACCAGCAGGGGACGTTCGACCTTAACGATCCCACCACCCCCACCATCATCGTGCCCAAGGGCCAGACCATGCAGTTGACGCCCACCTTGGCTTCCCAGATCCGGGTTTCGCCCACCGGCAGCACCGGCCTGGTACCGGTGGATACCAACAATTTTGCGCCGCGCATTGGCTTCGCCTATCAGTTGACTCCCAGCACGGTCGTGCGCGGGGGCTATGGCATCTTCTACGGCGGGCAGGAAAACGGGCCTTACTCCAATCCCAGCCCCGGCTTCAATCCGCCCTTTTTCGTGACCCAGTCGTTCAACTCGCCCTGCGGCGCCGCTTCTGCTAATCCGGCCCTGTTTGCCTCAGGCAACGATTGCGCCGTTCCCGGCCTCAGCAACCTGCCGGGTGGAATTCCGGGCTCTGCCGGGATGTTCGTTGGCTTCCCGGCTACTTCGCTCACCGACCCCAACACTCCCACCTTGTTCACCGTGGATCCACGCCTGGTCACGCCCTACATGCAGCAATGGAACTTCGGGATCGAGCGACAGTTGGGCGGCGATACTATGCTGCAAATCACCTACGCCGGCTCCAAGGGCACCAAGCTGTTCACTTTCTACAACGGCAATCAAGCTGACCCCTCGCCCGATCCCAACGCCGCGTTTGCTCCCCGCCGCCCGGTGCCGCTCATTGATACCGGCGTCAGCCTGTTTGCCTCCGATGGCGGCTCCAAGTACAACTCCCTGCAAACTCGCGTGGAGAAACGCTTTACGCACGGTTTCTCGCTCTTGGCGAGCTACACCTATTCCAATGCTGAGGACAACGCTTCCAATGCTAACCTGGGGTCGCAGAACAACGATGGCTTCCGCTGGTTCAAGCATCCCGAATGGGAATGGGGCCATGCCTCATTCGATGTGCGTCACCGCTTCACTTTGAGCTACATCTATGAGCTGCCTATTGGCCACGGCAAGCGCTTCCTTAGCGGGACCAGTGGGGCAGCACAACAAATTCT
>JBLMXE010000038.1:0-5078 GCA_050257615.1 Chlamydiota bacterium
CCCATCGCCTACCGGGTGCTGGGCTTGCCCGCCACCACTATGGTGACGCGGCGCTGGTACTACGTCATTCCGGCGCAGGGCGAACCGGCCAAGCTTACCCACCGCATTGAGCCGCACCACCTGACGTCGCTGCCCGGCAGGGAGCAAAAGTACTCGGCATGGCAGGAGCTTTTCGACAAGCTGAAGGCCATGCTCGCGCCATACAAGAACGTGGCCATGCAGTACTCGCCCGATAACCTGGTGTTTCTGGTTTCGATGGTGGACGCAGGCACCGTGGAGCTGGTGCGCAGCTTCGGCAAGAATGTGGTCAGCTCCGGGAACCTGGTGGCGCGCTTCGAGGCCACCTGGACCGACGACCAGATCCGCAGCCATTTTGAGGCCCAGAAAGCCATTGACGGCATTGTGACGGCCTTCTGGCCGGAATTAGGGCGGCGGGCGCGCCAGGGCGGTACCTCGGAATACGAGATGCAGCAGTGGCTGATGGAGGCTTTCCGGCGGGAGGACATCGTTGCCGGGGATCCACCCAACGTTTCTGTAAACGCCAACAGCGGCGACCCCCACTACGAGCCCACGGCTGAGCGCTCCGCCGGCATCAAGGCTGGCGATTTTGTGCTGCTCGATATCTGGGGCAAGAAGGACCGGCCAAACGCGGTCTATTACGACATCACCTGGACAGGAGTGATCGGTCCGGCGCCCTCCGACCGCCAGCGCGAGATTTTCGAAACTGTGCGCGGCGCCCGCGATGCCGGCATCGCCACGGTGAAGTCGGCGGTGGCGGCGGGCCGCAAGCTGCAGGGCTGGGAAGTGGACAAAGCCACCCGCGATTACATCAGTTCCCGCGGTTACGGGGAGTACTTCATCCATCGTACTGGGCACTCCATCGGCACTGAGGTGCATGCCAACGGCGCCAACATGGACGACCTGGAAGTACACGACGAACGCCAGGTTCTGCCCAACAGCTGTTTTTCCATTGAACCCGGCATCTACTTCCCCGAGTGGGGCGTGCGCAGCGAAATCAACATGCTGGTACGCGAGCGCTCGGCCGAGGTTACAGGTAAAATTCAAAACGAGATTGTGATTATCTGATGGCCAATTCCAGATCGAAATCGGTAACCGCTGAACTGGAGCGGTCAGGGCAGAGCGCGCAGCCCTTTACTGCTATGGCGGTAGTGGCTCCAGCCATAGGCTGGCTGATTCCCGGCGCCGGACACCTGGCCCAGAAACGCTGGGTACGGGGCCTGCTCCTCATGGTCTGCGTTACTGCCATGTACATTTTGGGGCTGGCCATGAGCGGCCACGTTTACCAGCCCAACAGCGGCGAAGTGCTCGACATTCTGGGCTTCGTGGGCGATGTGGGCGCCGGCGGGCTCTACATCATCAGCCGCGCCCTGGATTACGGCCAGGGCATGATTCAGCACGCCACCGCCGACTATGGCACCAAGTTCATCATTGTGGCCGGCCTGCTTAACTTCATCAGCGCGGTGGACGCCTATCACATCGCCATAGGGAAGAAGAAATGACCGGCCTGGCTCTCTCCCATTTCAGCGCCGCGCTGCTGTTCGCCGTCTTCGCCTCGGTGGTGTTCGGGATTACCCAGCGCGAGGGGGCGCGCGAACAGATGCGCTACGGCGTGAAGTGCTTTGTCATGTTCGTCGGGGGTGTCCTCGCCGCCGGCTGGGTGATGTGGCTGATAAGGCACTAGTTTCGTGATTTCAGCCTCGGTAACAAACCGGCGCCGTTGCGAATCCCTGGGCAACGCCGGTATACTGACGCTACACCGTTCAGAATGGCGGGTTGGGCTATTCCGGAACGGGGGAGGGTCGTCTTCAGCAGTAGCGGAGACCTAACTCGGGCTACCGGGGCTGAGTCCTCAGGAAGTCAGTCCTCGTTTCTTTCCCTTTTGGGTACGGCTGCAGAAAATCTGTTCGCCACCCTCCTGCCAAGCAATTGTCGTCTCTGCAGCGCCCCTCTCAGCAGGATTTCGCGCCTTCCTGTATGTGACGCCTGTCTGGCGGCCATGCACCCCATCTTCGGCGTGGTATGCGGTGTCTGTGGTGAACGGCTAGCCAGTCCCTATATGGTTTCCGAGGGGGTGGCGCGCTGTGGCGCCTGCCAGCGCCTGGAGCCGCTGTTTGCCAAAGCCGTCGCCTATGGCAGCTACGAAGGTGGTTTGCGCGAGCTGATTCACCTGCTGAAATACGAGCAGGTCCGCCCCGCCGCCGGCGTGCTGGGCCGCATGCTGGGCGAGGCCATAGCCAGGCTCGCTTCCAAGCTGGATCAAGCCCTGCCGTTGGTGGTTCCCGTGCCTTTGCACGCCGCCAAACTGCGGCAACGCGGCTTCAACCAGTCGGAGTTGATTGCGCGTGCGGCGCTGAAATCGCCGGCTCTCAGCATGATGTCATGGCCGTTGCATGCCTCGATGTTGGAGCGCACACGCGCCACCGAGTCGCAGACCGGCCTGACGCGCCACCAGCGCCAGGAGAACGTTCGCGGCGCTTTTCGCGTTTTGAATTCGCAGACAGTGGCCGGCCGCGCCGTTTTGCTGGTGGACGATGTGTTTACCACTGGAACCACGGTTTCCGAATGTGCCCGGGTCCTACGCAAGGCGGGAGCAGCCCAGGTATGGGTTGCCACCGTGGCCCGCGTGCTGCGCCCAGAGGCCGCCTTCGCTGTGCCGGAGAATCCTACCGGAGAAACGGAAGAAGACAAGTCTGAGCCGCGGGCCATGGCGGCCAGGGTTTGAATGAGTGTATGTCTTTGCAGCTGAACAGTTCGATGGCATTGCCGGGCCGGGAACTCATGCCGGCGGTACAGGCGATGCATGCCGACGGTGACGGTCACGCCATGCATGCCCCGGTGCTGGTGTTGAACGCTTCTTATGAGCCCATCAACGTGTGCGCTGCCCGCCGCGCCATTGTGCTGGTGCTCAAGGGCGTGGCCATGGCGGAAGAGGAAAACGGCCACTATCTCCATGCCGCGCGCTTTGCCATTCGTGTGCCTTCGGTCATCCGCCTGCTGGAGTATCGCCGTATTCCTCATCAGAGCCGGGCGCTGTCCCGCAAGAATATTCTGTTGCGCGACCGCAACAGCTGCCAGTACTGCGGCACCATTCTTCCGGCCGGCGAACTGACGCTCGACCACGTGGTGCCCCGTTCCCGCGGTGGAACTTCCTCCTGGGAGAACCTGGTTACATGCTGCCACACCTGCAATCGCCGCAAGGGCAATCAACTGCCTGCGGAGGCGCACATGAAACTGCTGCGCGAGCCCCGCGCCTTCAACCTGCATACCAGCCGCCACATCATGCGGCTGATGGGGCACTCCGACGCCAAGTGGCGGAAGTATCTCTTCTACTAAATTGATGATTGAAGATTTTCGATTGGCGATTGAAAACCAAAACCAGCCATCAGCTTTCAGCCATCAGCTGTCAGATCTTGGGGTAGAGTCAAAGCTGACGGCTGACACCGGATGGCTGACAGCTTGGGTTTTCGTTCGTCATTCATCAATCTTCAATCGTCAATTAGAACCAAGAGCTGATAGCTGATCGCGGGTTTTCAATCGTCAATCGACAATCTGCAATCGTCAATTAGAACCCCAACCAAGTCAAATCAACTACAAACGATGGCCCTCCGCCTGCCCAAGGTGTCCATCTCCGTGCCACATACCGGAATTGACTCAGGGCCTCTGCCCGGCGCTGAGCTGCAATGCCTTGCAATTTCAATGAGATAGATTGCGGTTCGAGCAAGCCACCTGGAACCGAAACTGCACAGGAAAGGGCCATATCGCTCCTGCCACATGCCGGTGGCAGGCGCATCCAGCTAGCGGCCTTTCGGGCCGACACGTGGCAAGCACTACCAGACACCCAGGATTCAACGCCGGAGAGACAATGCCTGAAAGTGTAATGGAACAGATAGTTTTGGAATTAGGAGCTAATGCCGGCAAGTATTATCCCGGCCGGGACGCGGCGTGCAACGTTCGTGTCGTGGGGCATACGCCTAAACCCGACCATTACATCTACGACATGGTGATTGACTTTGCCGAGGGCAGCGAACGAGTGGCAGCCAAGGTGTACCGCCCCAATCGCTGCGGACCTAAGGGCCCGCATGGCATGGCTCGGCAGGAACACGGCAACCTGCAGCGCGTCTATCAGGCTTTCCAGAAGAAGAAGCTGACCGGGGTGCCGCGGCCGGTGGGGGATTTTACTGAGTTAGGCGCGGTGGTGTCGGAAAAATTCAGCGGTTTTCCCCTGCAGTCGCTGATTATGAAGGCCGCCCTGCTGCCCGGTTATGCCGATGGGGCCATCTTGAAGGCGGCGGCGCGCAAGACGGGTGAGTGGCTGCGCGGCTACCATCGCGCCGTGGCCGACGGCGCGGCCGCTCTGGATTCTTCCTGCCTGCTCGACGAATTGGAGAAGTTGTGCGAACGCTGCCGTGGCGAAGGTCTGGATGATAGTTCCATTCGTACCATCATTGCCGGAGCCCGGGGCGCTCTGGCGCGGGCGCGCAAATCCCTGCCCTGCTCGGCGGTGCTCAATGACTTTGGCCCCCTTAACGTAATTGTGGGCGAGCAGGGAGTGGGGATCGCCGACTTTGCCAAAATGAGTCCCCACGGCATGTCGTTCCAGGATGTGGCCAATTTTCTGGCCGCGGTGGAAGCGCTGGAGAAATATCCCTTCTGCAACCGCACCATCACCAGCCAGGTGCAAGAGGAGTTTCTGGAAGCTTACGGCGTCAGCTCCAGCGAACTGGCCGTGCTGCGGGTCATGAAGATGCGGGCGCTGCTTAGCATGTTCGCGCAGGGACGGCGGGGCAAAGAGAGCGCCCTGCGCAAAAAAGTGATGTGGGCGACGGTAATGAAGCGCTTCATCCAGCAGGCCGCAGAGCGCTCGCTGGCCGTAGCGTAAACCAGTGGTCAGTGGCTAGTGGTCAGTTCCCAAGTCTCAGGTTGGTTAGATGCGTCGCACCTGATCGGGTGCAGAAACGTCCGGGGCATTGGCGTTCTCATGCCACCTAGACACCGACAACCGAGAACTGGCAACTGACCACTGGCAACTGGTTTACTGCGGTGGTTTCTGCGGCGCC
>JBLMXE010000039.1:0-8596 GCA_050257615.1 Chlamydiota bacterium
CCGCCGAGCAGCAGGCGCAACTCGCCGCCGGGCAGATCAGCCAGATCAACATGCAGGGGCCGGAGCGGCCGGAATTTCTGCGCCTGCGCGCCGCCATTGAAACCGACACCGGCAAGCTGCCCGCCGCCGATAAGGATTTGAGCGAAGCCTTGTCACTCGATCCCAGGAACAGCAATATCAGCCTGCAATACGCCAGCCTGCTGTGGAAGATGGGCCGCAAGCAGGAGTCGCGCCAGATGTACCTGCGAACCCTGCACGACGACCCCAGCAATCGCTATGCGCTGATTTCCCTGGGCTATCTCTTGCGCGATTTGGGAGACCCCAAAGCAGCTGAGAATTACTTGCGGCGCGCGGCCAAATATTACCCCAATTCCTATGAGCCCTACCTGGGGCTGGGCGACCTGTACACCGCGCTCAGCCAGTATCCGCGCGCCCTGGTGGAGTACGAAAAGGCATACAAGCGGAACACAAAGAATCCTCTAATCGTGGCGGGCGGCGCCAACGCCTCGCTGGAATCACACAAGCTGCAGCTGGCTAAGAACTGGCTTGACCGCGCCCAGGGCAACATGATCAATGACCCGCAGGTCATGCGTGAGCACGAACGCTATTTGACTTGGACAGGCAACTACGCTGAATCCGCCAAGCTGGGCTGGCAGGTGATCAAGAAACTGCCCACCGACCGCGAAGCGCCCATATATCTCGCCTATGACCTGCTCTACATGGGTCACTACGACGAGGCCCTGCGTCTGGCCCAGGCTTACCAGCCTATCCTGCCCAGGGAAAAAGACCTGTGGCTGATCGCCGGCTATGTGCATACCCATTCGGAAATGCTGACCGAAGCCGTGAACGATTTCACACATGCGCTGGAATTGGATCCGAACATGGCTACCGGCCTGGTAAATCGCGGCTTCGTGCTCAATGACGTCCAGAATGCGCATCAGGCGGCGGCCGATTTCGAAAAAGCGATTCGCCTGAAGCCGGATTACGGTGAGGCTCACCTGGGGCTGGCCTACGCCAACCTGCAGCTTCGCCATCCCAAGGTGGCGGTAAAAGAAGCCAGGCTGGCGGTGCGCTATACCGGCGAGTCCAAGGCTACGCACCTGGCGCTGGCCGGCGCTTATCGTCAGCAACTGTTATTGCCGGATACGGTCAGGGAATATCGCGCCGCCCTGAGGTATGCGCCCGACGACCTGCAAATTCATCTTTCGCTCGCCGAAACCCTCTACCACATGCGCCACTACAAGGAAGCCATTGATGCTTTGAACGGGGCGCTCGCGCTTTCGCCGCAGGATCCCTTCATCTATGCACAGCTGGCGCACAACTACGCGCGACTGCACGACCGCGAGCAGACCTTCCGCTACATCGAAGCGGCGGAGCGCACGGGCGCCGACCAGACCGGAGTATTGCTGGCCACGGGCGATGCGCTGCTGACTCTGGGCGATCGTGATGCCGCCATGCAACGCTTCGCGCGGGCCTTAACCGCTCCCGACGCTCAGCGCGTGGAAGCGCGGCTGGCCATCGCCCGCGTGTTTGCTACCGACGGGCAGTATGATGACGCCCGCCAGCAGGTAAGCCTGGGCTTCGCTGAGGCGCGCATTGGCGAAGCCGAGCCCATCACCTCCGATGACCTGGTGCAGGCAGCCAATATTTTTCTGCAGTGTCACGAATACGATCTGGCGCGCCAGTACCTGCAGCGCGCCAAGTTAGCCGGCGCCGATGAAACGGTTATTGCCATCGGCATGGCCAATGCGGATTTGGCTCAGGGGCGGAGCCAGAGCGCGCAGGCGGAGCTGGCCAGCCTGGGCAAGTCCTCCGATTACGAGCACAACTTCGACTACATGATGGCGCAGGCCAACGTCTACCGCCAGCAGCAGAATCTGCCGGATGCCCTGATGGCCTTCGCCCAGGCCGACAGCCTGGCGCTCAACGATGACAATGCCGAGCGCGCCATGCTCGACGTCGCCGGGCAGGAAGGCAAGCCCATCACCAGCGATCTGAATTTTATGCCCCACGCCTCCTTCCAGCCGATATTTGAAGACATAAACATCTACCAGCTGGATGCCAAGCTGCTGGCCGTCCGCAATCCCGCGCTGCTGCCGCCTCCCCGCTCCTCCTATGAAAGCAAGGTGGATGCCGGCTACAAGCTGCACATTGACGGATTACCGGCCATAACCGGCTTCACCGAAGAACGCAATGACTTCGGCACACTGTTGTTCCCCAGCCAGTTGCTGGTGCAGCATCGCAACACCTTCGACACCACCTTCAACACCGGCATCAACCCGGTGCTGCATCTGGGCTCGAACACGATTGTGTTCAACCCCGGCGTGCAGTTCACGGTGCGCCGCGACACCGAATCGCCCCTGGGCATGAACCAGAACCTGTTCCGGCAATTCGTGTATATGTCAACTTCTTCCTTCTTCAATTGGATCTCAGTACAGGGCAGCTTCATGCGGGAAGCAGGACCGTTCACCGAAGTTCCGCTGCATTCGCGGGAACTGCGGGGCACTCTGAGGTTTACCGTGGGCCGGCCCTGGGGCCGGACCTCGCTGTTCACCGAATACTCGGGTGACGATCTTCTGTTCCGGCCGCTGATCGGAGAGTACTACCAGACCATCACCAGCCTCGGCGTGCAGCACAAGTTCGGCGACAAGCTAACCCTGGGCATCATGGGCGATTACCTGCGCGCCTGGCGTGTCCAGGGCAGCCAATATGCAATGGCTCAGGCCATGCGTCCAGGGTTCCGCTTCCAGTACCGTGCTACAAATCGCTGGTCAGCCGAAGGTGAATTCGCCTACTCGCGCGGCCAAGGCATGCATTTTTACGACAACGTCGAAAGCCGATTCCTCGTCTCATACGTGAAGCCCGTGCGACAGATGCTCAATTCCGGCGCTGGAGACGTGCCTGTAGCTTATCCCTTCCGCATTTCTTTCGGGATACAGCAGCAGGAGTTCTACAACTTTGCGGGCGGAAGAACGATCGTTCCCGTCGTGCAACTGTCGTTGTTCTAGGTGCGCCGGGGAGGGCCTGCGTATATCCATGCTGTCTGTCGGTAGCATAGCCGAAAGAGTCCGTAGCGCCATTCACCGGCGATCGCAGGGGGCTCAGGGCCGCATTGTGAGCGGCAGCCTGACCATGCTGATCGGCTCGGCGCTGGTGAGCCTGCTCAATCTGGTTTACAACGTCGGCGTAGCTCGTCTGCTGGGTCCCATTGCCTTTGGTGAGGTAGCAGCGGTTTATACCCTGCTGATGCTCATCTCCTGCATCACCCTTTCCTTCCAGCTGGTCTGCGCCAAGTTCGTGGCCAGGAACGAGACCAGCGGGGCCAAAGCAGCCGTGTATATGGGCCTGCGGCGGCGCGCCTGGATGTTTGGCATCGCCATCGCCTCTCTGCTGATTCTGGCCAGCGGACCGGTCGCCGCTTACCTCAATCTGCGCTCCCCCAACCTGGTCATCCTGCTCGCCATCGGCGTCGCCTTCTATATTCCCCTGGGGGCGCGTCGTGGAGGCATGCAGGGTATCTATGCCTTTCGCCGCCTGGCCGGCAACTTCCTGCTGGAGGGCGTGGTCAAGCTGGGAGGCGCCTTTCTGCTGATCCATTTCGGCCTGGGCGTGGAAGGCGCCATCGCCGCTGTAACCGCGTCAGAGGTCGCGGCCTATATTTTCGGCCACCCCGGGCGGGATTTGGAGGCGAAGCCCGAACCGGGGTTGCCGGCCTCTTTTGGGGAAGGCATACAGGCCATCGTTTTCTTCGTCGGCCAGGTGGTGATCAACAACGTGGACATCATCCTGGTGAAACACTTCTTCGCTGCCGAAGCCGCCGGCCTTTATGCCGCCGCCGCCCTGGTTGGCCGCGTGGTGTACATGTCTTCCTGGTCGGTGGTCAGCGCCATGTTTCCTATTTCCGCGGGTATCCGCACCCGCGAAGGCAAAGATCGCGGTGTCCTGCTCGCGCCTCTGCTCATCGTGCTTCTCATTACGGGAGGGTTTACGGTGGGCTTGTGGCTGTTCCCGGACCTGGTTTGGCGCGCTGTGTTTGGCGCCGGCTTTCACCAGCAGAATCTTACCTTCTACTCCTCCTTGCTGGTGCTCTACGCGGCTGCTACGGGCGTGTACTCGCTGAGCGTGGTGATCATTACCTACGAAATGTCGCGCAAGATAGCTAATACCGCCTGGGTGCAACTGGCCTTCGCCGGCGCTGTGGTGTTGGGTATCCTGGGCTTCCATTCCAGCCTGCAGCAGGTGGTCGTGGTGCAGTTGGTGGCTTTGAGCCTGCTGCTGGCCACCGTTTGCCTGCCCTTCCTGCGCGCCCGCTTGCGCCGCAAGTCCGGGATGGCGGTTGTGCCCGCGCTGATTACCATGCGCAAGCTGCGCCTGCTGTCAGAAGACGAAGTAATCGCCGAGTTCCTGCGCAACGAATTTCACCACGGCGAATTTAACGATGACCGGGCCAGGTTCCATCACATCGTGCAATACCCCGACCTGGGCAGCCCCGGAGAGAACGCCCTGCGCCGCGCCCTGCTGTTTCGACGGCGTGGCGCTTTGTGGCGCGAACTGCCCAGCGACACCCAGTGGTGGGAAACGGAACTGCAGGCCGCCGATGTGGAACGCATCCGTTTCTTCCCCCGCGCTCAGTGGCGCAAGCTCTCCCGGGGGCGCTTCTATGTCAATGAGATCGTAGACAGCATCCGCACCGCCGGTGCCTCCCTTGATGGACCCTTTCGCCACAAGTTGCAGGCGGTCAGCAGCGACCTGCAACAGAGCGGAGCGAAGCCCACTTCCATTCTGGTCATCGGGCAGGATGAAAGCAGTCCGCTGACCATTATTGAGGGTAACCACCGTGTGGCGGTTGCGCTGCTGCAGACACCTGGCTTGCTTGGGGAGCGTTTTCGCGTCCTTTGTGGTTTTTCACCCCGCATGACCGAATGCTGCTGGTATCACACCAGCGTAAGAAACTTGCTGCGCTACGCCAGAAACAAGATCGGCCACCTGGCGGCGGGCCGCGACCCTGACTTGGACCGCCTGCTGGAGCTGCAGCCGCGTACACCCGCGGTCTCGTCGTAGAGGATGGCTATTGGCAAAACACGTGGATCACGACAGAACCGGGGCAGGAAGCCGGAACCAGGAGAGGAGGACAACAGGGACGAGTAGTGTCGCATCTCTAACAGTTAGCTGCTCGAACTCGGTTCACTGGCGACGCTCAGGAAAAAGCTTTCCCCCTGTGCGCGCTGGTAGAGCCGCTGATAGCAATCCTATCCAATGCCGCTCGTCACAGGCGGAGTAAGAGGCGGGTCGTTTGGGAAAATCTTTTTTTGTAAGTTTGGGGTTGAGAATCGGGTCTAGAGGCAGGGACACGCAGATGAGGTGGGCGTAAATGGAGGTAGCAGCCATCATCATTGTTGGCGCCCGCCCGGAGGAGCTCGAAGCCGGAAATAACCAGCACGCCGTTGCTGTGTCGGAGGCGTTCGCAGAAATTCCCCTTGCCTTGCTGGATGTGGCGGGCAAATCGGTGGTGCACCACTTAACCGATCGCTTGCGGAGTGCCGGAGTGGAAGCCATTACGGCGCTGACGGCTGAGGCGTCCTGCGCACAAGCAGTTTTCCGCGAAGCCCAGGTTCCGCCAGGGTTGCCGGACGTGGACCTGTGGCGCGCTGCGGAAGAAGCATTTTTCAGGTATGCCGGGGAAGGCGTAGAGAACGTGCTATTGCTGCGTCTTGGTCCTTACGCCGAGTTCGACCTCGCCGCGGTGTTGCGCTTTCATGCCGAGCGCCGGCAGAACGCCACTCTTATCTGTGACGAAAACGGGCCGCTGGAGGCGGCAGTGGTGCAAGGGGTAAGGCGTAACGACGCGGCTTTCTTAATAAGAAACGGAATGCGTGCGGTGCGCCTTCCGGCCGAGCCTTATCTCACGCCGGGTTACGTCAACCGCCTGGAGAATGCCAAAGACCTGCGCCGTCTGGCGCAAGACGCCTTGCTGATGCGCTGCGGCATACGTCCTAATGGCCGCGAACTCAAACCCGGGGTATGGGTCGCGGAACACGCCCGCATCCACCGCACTGCCCGCGTGCTGGCGCCGGCCTTCGTGGGAGCGCACGCCAGGTTGCGTGCCGCCTCCGTGATCACGCGCTGCAGCGTCGTCGAGCACCATTCGGAGGTGGATTGCGGCACCGTGCTGGAGGACACAACTGTCTTGCCCTACACCTACGTAGGAGCGGGCCTGGATGTTGCCCACGCCGTCGCTGGATTTGGGCGAGTCGCCCACCTGCGGCGCAACGCGGAAGTGGAAATTGCTGATTCGCGCTTGCTGGGAACGGTAACCGCCTCGCCTTGCTGGCGGACACTTAAGAGCGCGGCCTCTCTGGCCGCCTACCTGCCCGTTCAGGCAGTCCGCGGGTTATTGAGAGGAGGCCGACGCACTCAAACCTCCGTTCTGGCGCAACCCGACCCCGGCATGCCTGCTGCCGACCTGGAGCCCTCTCCTGAACAAGTTTCAGCATCCAATCAGGAACCGCGGTTTGGCGGCGATTTCGCAATCGTGAGGAGATATGGGAACGAGTAGACCAGTCATCGTAAAACGCATGCCGGATCGCATCAACTTGCAGCAGGCCCGGGAATTTCTCCGCGAAGTACGGTCCTTACTGTGCTCCGACCGTCCGCAGCTGGTTTTTGATTTCTCTTCCGTGCGCCGCATGGACGCCGCCGGAGTGGACATGCTGCTGGAGTGCATGGCAGACGTAATGAAATCTGACGGTGACCTCAAGCTGGCAGCATTGTCGCCGCAAGCGGCGGTGGTGCTCGAACTGACCCGCGCTGATCGTCTATTCGAAATTTATGACACGGTTTCGGATGCTGTGCGCAGCTTCAGCGGCTTTCTCCCCAATGCCATGCGGAAATACGCCGACTGGAGCGTTCCCGCCGCCGCTGCCGGCGACGACGCCTCTTCCAAACTGGTGGCCTGAAACAGCTGGAGCGCAAATCATGAGATGGAAACCCAAGCCGAGTGCGCGACTCGTGAGTCTCACGCTGGCATTGTGCCTGTGTGGAGTGCCGGATCTGGTCTTTGCCCAGGCACCAACACCGGCCGCACCACCAGCTTCCTCGACGCAGGATGTGCCGCAACTGCCCGACGCTCCCAGCGCGGCAGCAGCAACACAGTCGAGCAACAGTCAGCAGCAAAATCACGATCAGCAGAAGCCCTCGCAGCCCGCCCAGGCGCCGGCGGGCGCCGCCGGCGCAGAGGCGGGTCCCACCGCCGGCGGCGCCGGCTCCACCCCTGCGGGCATGGCCATTGCCCCGGCCAAGCAGCACCAGGTGCGCTCGTTTCTGATCAAGCTGGGAGCCATCGCCGGAGGGGCCATCGCCATAGGCACGGTGTACGCGCTTTCCCGCAGCAGCCCCAGCCGCCCGCCCGGCGCTAAATAGAATGGCGTCGCAAACTTCCATGAAATCCCCCGCCTCGGCGCCACCCCTGCTGGTCAGTTTTTCGGGCATTGACGGCGCCGGTAAGAGCACACACATTGAATACTTGCGCTCCGCTTTGGCCGCCGCCGGCTGTCGCGTGGTACAACTGGCCTTCTGGGACGACGTCGTAGTCTTGTCCCGTTTCCGCGAAGGTGTTGTTCACAAGGTTTTCAAGAGCGAAAAAGGCATCGGCGAGCCCGGCAAACCGGTGCATCGGCGTGACAAGAATGTACGCTCGTGGTATCTGAGTCTGCTGCGCAGCGCCCTTTATCTGCTGGACGCGCTGCACTTGCGCGGCGTGGTGGCGCGGGCGCGGCGCTCAGGCGCGGCGGCAATAATTTTTGACCGCTATCTGTATGACGAACTGGCCAACCTCCCGCTGCACAATCGCCTGGCCCGCGGGTTTCTGCGCTGCGCCAGCTTCCTTGCTCCCCGTCCTGACCTGGCTTACGTGATTGACGCCAACCCCGAAGAGGCGTGCGCGCGCAAGCCTGAGTACCCGCTTGAGTTTTCACGCCTGTGCCGCCAGGCTTATTTGCAGCTGGCGCAAATGTTGGAAATGGTGGTCGTGCCTCCGCTTGCGCTCGAGGACGCGCAGCGCGAAATGTTGAACCGGTTCCGGCTGGTTGCTGCCGGACGCCAATTCCCATGGCAAGAACAGCCCAGCATCCCAACGGCGTTAGGCCAACGTCCGCTGGATAGGTAAACCGGAATTCCGCTACTCTCGGTCCTAAAAACTGGATCTGAACCAGAGAAATTCGGCAGCAGCTTGGCCAACACCTTCTCGGGCACTCCCATCCAAGATATCGAAAAAGTGAACGAGTCACGGGTGCTGTGCTTATGGAGTTGTCGGAAAAATTGGGCTTGGTCATTCCCACTCTAAACGAAGCTGGCAATATCGCGGCCGCATTGCACCGAGTGCGCGCCAGCCTTGATCCGCTGGGTGTCAGTTACGACATCACGGTGGTGGATGATGACAGTTGCGATGGCACGTCCCAGGTTGTGCGCGAGCTAGCCGCGCAAGACCCGCGGGTTAAGATGCTGGTGCGGCGAGGCGAGCGCGGGCTGGCTGGCGCGGTGATTTACGGCTGGCAGCATACCGATGCGGAACTGCTGGCCGTAATGGATGCCGACCTGC
>JBLMXE010000040.1:0-3978 GCA_050257615.1 Chlamydiota bacterium
AGCCGCGTTCCGCCAAGGGGGAACACGCCTCTAACCTGTTCTGTATTCCCGTGGATGTGGGCTGGAATGACCTGGGATCGTGGGCGGCGCTCTATGAGTATCAGGCCAGTCCGCGCAAGAACGGGGCGGACAACGTCATCCATGGCGCCAGCAGTTTTGCCCTCAACGCGCAAGGCAATTACGTGCACGCGCCGGGAAAATTCGTGGCCACCGTCGGGGTCAACAACCTGGTAGTGGTGGAAACCGACGACGCGCTGCTGGTCACCAGCCGCGAACAAGCGCAGGACGTGGGCAAAGTGGTGAAGTACTTGGATGAGAAGAAGCTGTCGAAACTGGTTTAAGAGCAGCTACAAGCTAGCAGCTACAACATGACCCAAATCAAATTCGGTACCGACGGATGGCGCGGTGTCATCGCCGACGATTTTACTTTTGCAAACGTGCGTCGTGTGGCTGGCGCCATCGCTTCCTACGTTCTGAAACATGAAGACGCGCAGCGCGGCGTGGTGGTGGGTTACGATACACGCTTTGCCTCGCCGCGCGCCGCCGAAGTCGCGGCCGAGGTGCTGGCCGGAGCCGGAATTCCGGTGGTACTGGCCTGCGATTACACGCCCACCCCGGCGGTTTCCTACGCCGTAAAACAGCGGGGCGCCGCTGGCGGGGTGATGATCACCTCCAGCCACAATCCGTTCAACTGGAATGGGGTGAAATTCAAGGGCCGCTTCGGCGGTTCGGCCACGCCCGCCATCATCAGGAAAATCGAAGACGAGTTGCACGCCGGCGACATGCCTAGGAGCGCAACCGCCAAAATTGAGCGCGTGGATTTGAAGCCGCCGTACGTGGAAGCCATCTGCCAATTCGCCGATCTGGGAAAAATCGCCAGGGCCAATTTCAAACTGGCCATTGATGCCATGCACGGCTCGGGGCGTGGCGTGCTGGCCGGCATCTTCGACCGTCATTGTGTGAACTACGTGGCCATCCGAGGCGAGGTGAATCCGCTGTTTCCCGGCATCAATCCCGAACCCATCGAGCCGCACGTGGCCCTGCTGCAGGAAACCGTGGTGCGCGAGGGCTGTCACGCCGGCCTGGCCACCGACGGCGACGCCGACCGCATTGGCGCGGTGGCCGAAGACGGCAGCTTTGTGGATTCGCACAAATGCTTTTCCGTGCTGCTGCGCTGGCTGCTGGAACGCAAGAAGTGGCCGGGCGACGTGGTACGCGCCTTCAACACCACCCGCATGCTCGACCGCATCGCCGCCCGCCACGGGCGCCAGCTGCTGGAGTGCCCCATCGGCTTCAAGTACATTGCCGACCTGATGATGGAGCGGGAGATCATGATCGGCGGCGAAGAATCCGGTGGCATCGGTTACTCGCGCTACCTGCCGGAACGCGACGGCATTCTGAATTCGCTGCTGCTGGCCAACGTGATGGCCGACGAGGGCAAGACCTTGGGCCAGTTGGTTCTCGACTTGCAGCGCGAATTCGGCGAACATTATTACGGGCGCCGCGATCTCCACATTGCCGACGAAGTGAAGATGGCGGCCATTGAGCGAGCGCGCTCGGAGCAATTCACGCAGCTGGGCGACTACCGCGTGTTGCGCAAGGAAGGACTGGACGGCGTGAAGCTGTTTTTGGATGCGCCTACCAACGGCGGCGGCGCGGAGGCGTGGATCCTGTTTCGCGCTTCCGGAACCGAGCCGCTGTTGCGCCTTTACGCCGAAGCGGCTTCGCCGGAGCTGGTGAAACAGATGCTGGCCTGCGGTGAAGCCATGGTGATGAAAAGCAGCAATTAGCACTTGGCACTTAGCACTTAGCCGTCGAGTTTTGCTGCGGGGTTGTTGAAGGGCTAAGTGCTAACTGCTAATTGCTAAGTGCCTGTTTATGACTTTCCCCACCTCCAGCACGGCCCAACCCGACACGCCTGAGGCGCGGCGCTACAACCGCATCCGGCGGCGGCTGGGCATCGCTGACTTTGTGCTCGGCCTTGCCATGCTGCTGGTGTTGCTGGCCACCGGCTGGACGCGCAACCTGCGCGACGTCGCCTACCTAGGTTCCTGGCAAATCTACTCGCTCGCCGTTTTCGTTTACATCGCCATGCTGCTGGTGATGGGCAAAGTGCTGGGTTTCGGGCTGGACCTCTACGGCTTTTATCTGGAGCACCGCTTCCAGCTCTCTAATCAGAAGCTGGGCTCGTGGTTGTGGGACCAGGTGAAAGGCTTCCTGGTCAGCCTGGTCTTCGCGGGCATCGTGGTGGAGATCATCTACTTCGTGCTTCGCATGTGGCCGCGCCACTGGTGGCTGATGGCCTGGGGCGCCTTCATCGTGCTGTTTGTGGCCCTGGCGCAAATTGCGCCCGTGGTGCTGTTTCCCATCTTCTACAAGTTTCAGCCGTTGCAGAAAGAGGAACTAAAGCAGCGCCTGGTCCAACTTAGCGAGCGCGCGGGAACGCGGGTGCGCGGGGTGTACGAGTGGAAGCTCTCGGAGAAGAGCAAGAAGGCCAACGCGGCGCTCACCGGGCTGGGCAAGACGCGGCGCATCATTCTGGCTGACACTCTGCTCACCAACTATTCCGACGACGAGATTGAAGCCGTGCTGGCCCACGAACTCGGCCATCACGTGCGCCGCCACATCCTGAAAGGCATCCTGCTGGAGGTGGGGGTCGCATTTGCAGGCTTTTGGGCGGCCAACGAGGTATTGCGCTACGCCGTGTTTCATCGGCACATGTTTGAATCGCTGGCCGACTTTGCCAACCTGCCCCTGCTGGCCCTGGTCTCGACCGTGCTGTCGCTGCTGCTTATGCCGGTGTTGAACGCCTACTCGCGGCAGAAGGAGCGCGAGGCCGATCAGTATTGCTTCGAATCCATCGCCAGCGTGGAGCCCTTCATCAGCTCCATGAACAAGCTGGCCGAGCAGAACCTGGCGGAGCGCTCGCCCTCGCGCCTGGTCGAAGTACTGTTTCACTCCCATCCCGCCATCTCCAAGCGTATTGACGCGGCGCGCGCCTACGCCGAGGGCGAAAGCGAGCCGGTCAGCGCCGAGTAAGCAGTTCCTCCGCGCGGCGCAAGTCCTCTGCCGTATCCACCCCGATGGTGTCGAACGGCGTTTCCACCACGTGTATGGGAATGCCGTTCTCCAGGAAGCGCAGCTGCTCCAGGCGCTCGCTTTGCTCCAGCGATGACTCCGGAAGAGAAACAAAGCGGTCGAGCGCCGCCTTGCGATAGGCGTAAAAGCCCAGATGCTTGTAATATCGCGCGCCGGCGTGGTCGCGATCGTAGGGAATGGTGGCGCGCGAAAAATAGAGGGCGCGGCCGGCGGCGTCGGTTACGACCTTCACTGCATGGGGATTGCTGACGTCCGGAGACGCGCATGGGGTCTTCAGCGTGCCCACCTGCACCGCGGGGTCCGTCATCAGTTCGATCAGGGAGTTGATGTGCTCGGGGCGGGCCAGGGGCTCGTCGCCTTGCACATTGAGGTAAACATCGGCGGCTATGGCTTGCGAAACCTCGTGCACGCGCTCGGTGCCGCTGCGGCAGGAGGCGGAAGTGAGCCGTGCTTGCCAGCCGCGCTCAACGCAGAGGTCGAGTATCTCCTGCGAGTCAGTCGCCACAATAACGTCGGCAAGCTCAGCCGCAGCGCGCACCCCCTGGTACACGCGGGCCAGCATGGGCTTCCCGGCAATGGGCAGCAACACTTTTCGCGCCAGCCGTGTGGAGGCCAGCCGCGCCGGAATGACGGCAATCACTTTCATGGTGAGCTGCCAGTTTGGCGTGCCGAGCCGGGTATTGGCAAGTGAGCAGCGAAACGCGAAACGTATGTGGGGAGGCTGACCCACCCGTTTCGCTGCCCCGCGAATTGACAGCGTTTTGCGCCGCCTCTTAGAATCAAATAGCAGGGCGCCTGTGGGCGCCTTTTCCCTTCTGCGCGTGGCGGTGTAGCTCAGGTGGTTAGAGCGACGGTCTCATAATCCGTAGGTCGTTGGTT
>JBLMXE010000041.1:0-3469 GCA_050257615.1 Chlamydiota bacterium
CCAGATCGTAGCCATTGCCATCGCCGGCGTAGCCATCGTGGTGGCCATTGTGATGTACGTGGCGCGTTACAAGCCGGTTTCCGCGGGGAGCCTGGACGACGCAGCCGCGGTGGAACTTGCCGACCACAACAGCGTGCTGGTGGCCGTGAATGTAACAGTGCGCAACATCGGACAAAAGCCGTTGTGGGTGCACCAGGTCACGGCGGGCGTGGATACCGATAAAGGCAAGTTCACGGACACCGCTGCCAGCGCGGTGGATTTCGACCGCTACTACCAGGCCTATCCCACGCTGAAGGCACACGCTTTGCCGGCGCTGATGCCGGAGATGAAGATCATGCCCGGCGGCGAGCTGAAGGGAACGGTGATCGTCAGCTTCCCCGTCAACCAGGACACGTTCGACAAACGCAAATCCCTGAGCGTGACGGTGGAGCCCTATGACCAGCGGGCACTGGTGCTGACCAGCAGCAGTACTGGGGCGGGAAAATGATTGCGGCTCCCGGGCCATACCGAAGGACTGCCGGGGCTGATTGCCCAAACTGATAACATGAAGAGGTGAACTGCCACCTCAGCCGCCGGTCTTTTGTCCTTCTGCTCGGCGGGGCTGCGCTTCTCAGCGCCATTCTCTTTCGGGCTCAGGGCTCGGTCGGGGCCCTGATCTCCGAGGCAGAGCACGCCCGGACCAACGCGATAGTCCAGAGCGGCTTTGCTGCGGCCCTTCCCCTTGTTTCGCCACCTGGGACTAACAGGCTGACAGGCGCGACGAGACGAGCGCCCACGCCATTCGGCGTCCTGAGGAACAGCGAAAGCGGGCCACTGCCCAGCCAAGGTGCGCTGAAATACGGAGCGTTGGGCTCGCGCTACGATTTCTTTCTTGCAGGTATCCAGTCCGGCCGTTCTCCTCCCACAATCACCGTCACCAGTCTCTAGACAAGCACGTTTCAGTTCAGTGGCGCGCTGGGTGTCAGGCCCGGGGCATACTTCTCCATCCAGATGAGGTGTCGAACATGGATGTCGGACACATAATTGTCCTTGTATTGTCGGTAGGAGTCATAGTGTTTCTGATACTTATTGAAGTCAATTCGCGGCGCAATGAGGCCAGGCTTAAAGCCGAGGCCGGGGCGAAGCCTGCCGCTTCCGCCACAGCCCAGGCAGGACCGCAGGCGAAGAGCAAAGCTGGGTAGCCTTCGTCGCTCGACCGGCGGGGGTTCACTAGCCTGACGTAAGGGGGGTCTTGATGGAGGCGAATCCGTTGTTCTTTCGAGACCTCGCCTACGTCTTTCTGGCCGCCACCGCCGGGGGCATGCTGGCGTGGAAGTTAAGGCAGCCCATCATCCTGGGCTACGTGCTGGCAGGAATCCTGATTGGCCCCTTCACGCCCGGTCCCACGGTTACTCACATCCACACGCTGGAATTGTTCGCCGAGATCGGCGTCATCCTGCTGATGTTCTCTGTGGGCCTGGAGTTCTCGGTCAAGGAGCTCCTGCGAGTCAAGTGGGTGGCGCTGCTGGGCGGCCCAGTCGGGATTGTTTTCTCAATCGGCGCCGGGCTGCTGGTGGGGCAACTGCTAGGCTGGCCACCGGTCCAAGGTTTTGTGATCGGCAGTGTCATCTCCGTGGCCAGCACCATGGTGTTGACCCGGCTGTTGCTCGACCGGGGCGAACTGAATACAGAACACGGTCGAGTGATGGTTGCCATAACCCTGGTGGAAGATCTTGCCGTCGTCATTCTGATTGTGCTCCTCCCTAACCTGGGAGCATTGGATAGCGCCCGCCTGCTACCGCTCGCCCGGTCTCTGGGAAGGGCGCTCGTCATTCTCGTTCCGCTATTGCTGGTGGCAGCCAAGATTGTTCCTCCGGTTTTGCGCGTCGCGGCACGGACAAGAAGCGCAGACTTGTTTTTTGGAGTAGTCCTCGCCATTTGCCTGGGAACAGCGGCTTTGACGCAGTGGGCAGGTTTGTCGCCCGCCCTGGGCGCCTTCCTCGCTGGCCTGATGATCAGCGAATCGGTTTACGCCCAAGAAGCGCTGTCTCACCTGTTTCCCTTGAGGGATTCGTTTGTCGCCCTGTTCTTCGTAACCATGGGTCTGCTGGTCAATCCCAAGACGCTGGTGTCGAACTTGCCCCTGCTGGGCACGATGATTGGTTTGATTGTGCTGGGCAAGTTCGTGATCTGGACGGCTGTGGTGCGTGCCTTCCGCTATTCCACCGGGACGGCAATCGTGGCCGGAACGGGCCTGACGCAGATCGGCGAGTTTTCTTTCATTCTGGTACAGGTCGCGCGAAATTCCGGATTAGTGGGAACAGAGGTGTACAACGCTACGCTGGCCGCTTCCCTGATAACAATCCTGATGAATGCCGCCCTGGTCCGCTACGTTCCTAATCTTATCGGCAAGGCGCGCTTGGCCCGATATTCGGCACTGCAGCTTAGCCGCCCTCCCCAAAAACTGGAGAAACATGTTCTACTTTGCGGCTTTGGACGTCTAGGGAGCGAAGTAGGCACCGCGCTGGACACGTTTGCTGTGCCCTACGCCGTCATAGAAACAGACCCCGATGTAGTGGAGAGCCTGCGGCGGCGGGGAACGGTCGCCGTGTTTGGCGACTGCGGCCACGAGCGGGTCCTGGAGCAAGCCGGCGTCGCGAGTGCAGCCCTGGTTGTGCTGACCTTGCCTGAGGGCGACAGGAACCGATTGATCATGCGTAACATTCGCCGGCAAAATCCCAGCGTGCCCATTCTCGTCCGGTCACATTCG
The DNA here is from genome assembly GCA_050257615.1 of Chlamydiota bacterium. GTDB lineage: Bacteria > Acidobacteriota > Terriglobia > Terriglobales > Acidobacteriaceae > JAICWP01. The sequence goes on from JBLMXE010000041.1 coordinate 2,750, forward strand.
CGCGCGGAGCATGACGCCCTGATTGGGGCGGGGGCCTCGGAGGTGATTCAGCCGGAGCTTGAGGCCTCGGCCACGACCATCCGCCATGCGCTGCGCTATCTCAATCTGCCCGCCGATCAGGCTGGAGCTTACCTGGAGCGTTTTCGCAGCGCGCTGGAGACGGCGCGGGTAGGTGTTTCGGCGCCGCCCTTGCCATTGCCGGAAATCACCGAGTTTCAGGTGAACGGCTTTCCCTTTGCGGATCAATCTTTGCGGGAGTCGCGAATTCGAGAGCGCTTCGGCGTTACCGTGGTGGCCGTGATACGGCCTTCCGGGGAATTGCTGCTGCATCCTCCGCCCGACACCGTGATCAGCTCCGCGGATAAGATTCGCGTGTTTGGCCTGGGCCAGCAGGTGCAGGATCTGATTCGCCTGCAGCATTCCGGAGATCGCCCCGAAGGTATGCAAAGCAGGGGATAAAACTGGCGCACCGCTTCCGCTCTACGTACCGCCATCGCTGCGGAAGCGGATGATTCTTCTGCGATCGCGCTTGGAGGGGCGGCTTTGCGGCGCGGGGTTGAAGGCCTTCCCTGCCCTGCGCTCTTCCGCCACTTTGAGGCGCAATTCGCGGCTGGCTTCGGTTTCACGGTAGAGGGTTTGAGCCACCGAGGCGGGGCCGCGGACCTCGCTAAGAAGCAACACCTCCACTTCAAAATCGCCGCCCTCGGTCCTGATCTGCAG
>JBLMXE010000042.1:0-10672 GCA_050257615.1 Chlamydiota bacterium
AATCAACCACAGAGGACACAGAGGGCACAGAGGAAAAGACAAAGAAAAAAACATCGGCCCGCGCCGAAATAGAAAAAGTGGTTCGTCACTCCAGCAGGTCGGCTGGCACTAAGAATGATGAGAAAGATTCCTCTGTGCCTTCTGTGTCCTCTGTGGTTAAGGAATTAGCGAAGGTGGCAGGGGCGCGGAAGGCGGCGATGCCCACCGCCATCCACCCCATGCTGGCCACGCTGGTGGAAAAGCCCTTCGACAGCCCGGACTGGCTGTTTGAGATCAAGTGGGATGGCTACCGCGCTGTGGCCTTCCTGGACGGCAAAGCGCGCCTGGTGTCGCGCAATCAGAACGACATGACCAGCCAGTACCCTGAACTGCGCGACCTGCCCGAGTACGTGCGCGCCCGCACCGCCATTCTCGATGGCGAAATCGTGGCCCTGGATGACGCCGGCCACCCCTCCTTCAGCTGGATGCAGCAGCGAACCGGCATCAGCGGCAGTGGGCGCCGAATCAAGCGCGCCGACACCGCCGTGCCCATCGCCTACTACGTCTTCGACCTGCTCTACCTTGATGGCTACGACCTCACCCGCGTGGACCTGGAAAAGCGCAAGCAGTTGCTCTCCGGCATCATCGCCGGCAACAGCCTGGTGCGCTATTCCGACCACCACCTGGAACAGGGCGTAGCGCTGTATGAGGCCGCCAAACAGCAAGGACTGGAGGGCATCGTAGCCAAACGCCGCAACAGCTGCTACGAGCAGAAGCGCAGCCGCGAGTGGCTGAAGATGAAGATCACACGCCGCCAGGAGTGCGTCATCGGCGGCTACACCGACCCGCGCGGCAGCCGCGAGCACTTTGGCTCCATCGTGCTCGGCCTGTATGACGAGAAGGGCCGACTGCTGCACGTGGGCCAGGCGGGCAGCGGCTTCACCGAGAAAACTCACGAAGACATGTGGCAGCGTTTGCAAAAGCTCAAGACCGACAAGAATCCCTTCGCTAACAAAGTGGAGAGCACGCGGGGCGTGCACTGGGTGAAGCCCGAACTGGTGGCGGAAATCAAGTTTACCGAGTGGACTCACGAGACCGAGGAAGGTGGAGTGAAGATGCGCGCGCCGGTTTATGAGGGCCTGCGGGCGGACAAGGCGCCACGGGAATGCATCTTCGAGCGGGCGGTGGGGGAAGAGACGGTAGTCAGCGATGGATAGAACCAAGTTTCAAGGTTTCAAAGTTTCAAGGTTCGAGTCTCCAGCCTTCTTTGTGGCGCTCCAAAGGATGATGCCAGTGGCCACCGCATCCGCAAGACGTGAAGTGACGTATCGAGAAAATCGGATTCTGGCCTGGTGCGCTCTGCTACTCGTGATAGCGCTGTACGTTGTGGGGGTCGTTTCCAAGGGCATCGTACGTCATGCTGTGCAAACCGCGCCAGTGTGGGTCACGGTTGTGCTCGGAATGCGGCGTTCTAACTGGAGCAAATGGACTGCGCTTCCATGTTTCCTATTCTGGCTGTTCGTGACGGCGCTCATCTGGTTGTTTCTGCTTGGGTGGTCTCATGTAATCTCAGGAACGTTCAGCGGAGTCGAGATCGCAATGACGTTAGTCGTCGGTTTCTGCTCTGTTGCTGGGCTGGTCGCGGCATTACGTATGACGACAAGGACACGAGCAATCTGCGCATCCACGGTGTTCTTGCTGACGCTGGTTGTTCAGTTCCTTGTCTTCCGCATCAGTTTCTTGCCAAGCATCGCTCACGACCGCTGGCGATAACGGGCGTTCTCACTCTGTGCAAGGCCTTCCCCTCCGTGCAAATGAAAAAGTGCCAGCGGAATTTCTGGCCGCTGAATACTGATTGCTGAGTGCTTGCCCTAGACCGGCCGCTTGCGTGTCCGCCTGACGCGGCGCACTACCGCGAAATAAAACTGCGCGCCGTCTGCATGGTCCAGCTTATGGAAGAATAGGGAACGCAGAAAGCGCTTCCCCACGCGCCCGACGACATAGGCATCGTAGAGCTCGGTGCCCAACATATAGCCCAGCTGGCGTGTACAGAAATCGAAACGCTCGCCGGTAACGCGCACGCCCTCCTCGATCAGCGCGGGGGTAGCCACGTAACGCCGCGTGCTGACTTCGTAATCCTTGTGCAGCACCAGGAAATCCACCATACGCATGTATTCGGCGTAGCTATAGGCGTTGCAGCTTTCAATTTCCTCTTGCGATTTTGCATACAGGGCGTACAGATCGGCTTCCCGCACCGGGGGCCGCGCCGGATAAAGCACCCGCGAGCCCAGATAGGCCAGGGCATGCTCCAGCACCCGCGTGTAGAAGCGGTCTTCCGGATCAACCTGGTCACTTCCGTTACCGTTCAGCGGCTTGCTCGCCGACCCGCGGCAGGCGTGGTGCAGAAAAGCCGCCGCTTCCTCGACCACGTGCGCCATCTGGAAGTCGGTGACGTAGATGGAATTCATGGCCGGCAGGTAAGCGCTGCCCTGCTCCGCCAGGCGTGCCCGGATAGCCCTGCGGTCAGGATCGGCCGCTATCCGCCGCTGCAGCAGCTTGCTAACGAGCTCATCCGATGAGCGGCAATAGACTTCCGGCAACTGGTCCACCAGGAACTTAGGCTGCCGCCCGTTGTGCGCCGAGCAGGCATTGATGTTCAGGAACCGTGCCAGGCCATCAATCAGGTTGTAAACTGTGGGTCCAAAATCGGGCGCGCCCGAACCCTCCCGGCTCCAGCGATCCAGACACAGCCGATAACTCTCGTATTTTTCCAGCGGCGTGGAGTTAAATACGCAAACCACGTCCTCGCGCACCTTCACCGCCTCCACCCGCTCCCGCTGCTCTCCCGCCGCCTTCCAGTAGAGAGGATCCACGTTCTGCAACACGGTGAGAACTAGCTCCTCGGGCAACAAGCGGCGCAGCAGCTCGGGAATGTGATGCGGAGCCAGGTGTGACTCACCAAACAGGACAACAATCTGCGCTTCTGGGTGCTGCAGGCGCAGCTCAGCAATCTTTTCCGCGGCATGGCGGTCGCGGGCCGCGATCTTGCGCAAATCGTCACGGGGCATGCAGTCCAGGCCATAAATCAGCACACCCTGGGCGCGTGCCGACGCCAGCAGCTCGTAAAAGGGCTCCCACTGGTAGCCCCAGTCCAGGTCAAAGCGTATGCGCTCCCGCAGCTCTTCTTCTTCAATTTCGCCGCGCGTCCACTCGTCCACTATGTGCTGGTCGCGGGCGAAGATGGTTTCCAGGCCTAGCACCACGGGATGCCTGCTGCTACCTGCCAGTTCGGCGATCAGGCCTGCCGCGTAACGCTGCGAGGCCGGCAGCGCATGGTAGTCCCCAACCAGCAGAATGCCAGCCGACCGCAACATGTCTTCCAGTTGCTCGCGACCGAGTACCGCCTGGTAGTTGCGAAACGCATCACTGAAGTCCCGCAAGTACTTACGCCGGCTGTTGGGATCGGTGGCCCGGATCTCACGTTCCACCTGCTCCAAGGCATGGAGCTGGGCGGCACTGCGGCGCCATCGCAAGGTGGAAGCACTGGCCATAGTTGTGGGTCGTTTGCCGGGGTCAGGAACTGTGGCTCAGGGGACTTCCTTGACTTGCCGGAGCTGCTCTCCCTATGCTCAGGTTTCCCGGGGGACACGGGGGAAAACCCGTCTATCACTCTGTTAGATGCCAACTTTAGCTAACTCAGCGGCACCTCAGAACTTAACCGTTGCCACCACGGGCGCCAGCGGCTCCCTGTTCCTTCGTGAGCTGCTGCTGGCCCTGGAGCGCGACCGGCGTGTAAAAACCGTCAACTTCATCGCCTCCGACAACGCCTTACGCGTTCTGGCTGAAGAACTTAGCATCCGCGGCCGCAGCCATTTGCTGCCCCAGCTTCTGGGCAAAGACTCAGCCAAATTTCACCAGCAGTCCAATGCCGATATCGGCGCCAACGTGGCCAGTGGCTCCTATCCCACTGATGGCATGATCGTTATGCCCTGCAGCATGGGCACGCTGGCGCGCATTGCCAACGGCTTGGCTATGCAGTTGATCGAGCGCGCCGCCGACGTTTGCCTCAAGGAGAAGCGCCCCCTTGTGCTCTGCGTGCGCGAAACTCCGCTCAATAAGATCCACATCCGCAATCTCTACCGGGCTGCTGACGCCGGCGCCACCATCTATCCCCTGATCCCGACCTTCTACAACCGCCCTTCCAGCATGGAAGCCATGGCACGCCAGTTCGTTTGCCGCGTGCTGGCCCACATCGGCCTGCCTCAATCCGAGGCATACCGCTGGAAAGGCTAAGCGAGTCTTTAGTTTAGGAGCGATCCTAATGCCGGTAAAAGATGTCAGCGGGACAGGTCTGTTAGTGTTGGCCGTGGGTCGGCGCAGCCGTAGAACCGCGCACTTTGAGTGCGGTCTCCATCACAATGCGTTGTGGGGGAATGTCTTCCCCGCTCAGGCGCTCGAACAGCAGAGCCGCTGCACGTGCCCCCATCTGGTAGGCAGGCTGGGCTACGGTGGTAAGAGCAGGATTGGTAAAGCTGGCCAGTTCCAGGTCGTCAAAGCCAACCAGGGAAACATCTTCGGGGCAGCGCAGGCCCAGTTCGCGAAGGGCCGACAACACTCCCAGCGCGACCAGGTCGTTGGCCGCAAAGATGGCTGTCGGGCGGGGCGAAAACTGCAATAACATCAACCCTTTCTCATAGCCGCTAAGGCGATCGAAACGGCCTTCCTGGATGTATTCCGGGGCAATGGTGATGGCGGAGTCGCGCAGAGCCTGCTTAATGCCCTTCAGCCTTTCGACCGCGCTTGTTACGTGCAATTGCCCGGTGATGGCTGCGATTCGGCGATGGCCCAGCGCCACCAGGTAGCGGGCGGCCTGGTAGGCGCCTTCGGTGTTGTCAACGGTAACGCTGTCGCCCGTCCAGCCTTCCGGGCAGCGGTCCAGGCAGATAACGGGCAACTCCCCGGCAGCGCCGCCGGCGGCAGTGACCAGGCGGCTGTCAGCGGAAGGAATCACAATCAGCCCGGCCATGCGGTAGGCGCGCAATTCGTCGAAGTAAACCTGCTCTTTTTGAGCATCGTTATCCGCATTGCACAGCATGAGGCGATAGGAATTCTGGTAGGCGATGTCCTCAACCCCGCGCACGACCAGGGGAAAGAAGGGATTCGAGATGTCCGGAATGATGACGCCGATGATGGTGGTCTGGTTGCGGCGCAGGCCGCGGGCCAGCAGGCTGGGTTGGTAGCCCAGGCGCTCGATGGCTTCCAGCACGCGCCGCCGCACCGGCTCGCGCACGCCGGCGGTGTTGTTGATGACGTGGGAGACCGTTCCCACCGAGACGCGCGCCCGCGCCGCGATCTGCCGCATGGTGACCCGCTTGCTTTCTCGTGCCATTCTTGTTCGACGCCCCAGCAACCCCGCTTCGTTCCGATTCTAGTAACCTGCCGCCTTTCTGGGTACAAAAATCTTGGCAAGCGGCCAGAGGGCGGTTTAGTATTACGCGCTCCTCTTCTCCGGCCTGCCTGGGAGGGGAACCTTTCAGCCCCTTGATGGCCACAGCCAAACCCGTGGTGGTAATCGGCAGCGTCAATCTGGACCTGGTGGCCAGCGTACCGCATATACCAGTACCCGGGGAAACGGTTACCGGCGCCAGCCTGGAACAATTTTACGGGGGCAAAGGCGCCAACCAGGCCGTGAGCGTAGCCCGACTGGATTACCCGGTGCGCATGATCGCCAAGGTTGGGGACGACGAGAATGGCGAATTGCTGCGCCGCGGATTGCGGCAGGCAGGAGTGGATGTTCGCGGCGTAATCAGCGCGCCCGAGACCAGTTCCGGCACAGCTCTGATCTTCACCGACCCCGGCGGGCAAAACAGCATCGTCATCATCCCTGGCGCCAATGGCTGCCTGCTGCCCGTGGATCTGGCCAAGTTTGAAAATATGATCAACTCCGCCGGAATTATCCTGCTGCAACTGGAGGTGCCTTTGCAGACCGTGATCTACGTGGCGGAGATGGGATACCGCAAAAATATCCCCGTGATGTTGGACCCGGCGCCGGCGCGCGAGTTACCGCCCAAGCTTCTGCTGCAGCTTGCCTGGCTTACACCCAACGAAGTGGAGGCCAGTTGTTTGTGCGGAAGGCAGGGAGAGGGGCTTGCCCCCAGCCAGGTTGCGCAATGCGCGGAGGAACTGCTATCCCGCGGCCCACGGCACGTGATCATCAAACTGGGCGGGCAGGGCGCATACCTGGCCAGCCGCGACGGGCTGCGCCAGCACCTTCCACCTTACAAAGTTCGCGCGGCAGATACCACCGCGGCGGGCGACGCTTTCAACGGCGCACTGGCGGTCGGCTTGCTGCAGGGTAAGAGCCCGGTCGAGGCGGCAACTTTCGCCTCGGCGGTGGCCGCGCTTTCCGTCACCCGCAAGGGCGCGCAGCCCTCGATGCCCACCGCCGAGGAGGTCGGCAAGTTCCTGAAAAAAGCCAAGCTCAGCGATGGCCAGGAAAACCTTCAGCGCTGAGGTCGCAGAACTCTGCGTCCTTGGCGTCCTCTGCGGTGTTCATTTCGCTTCCGGGTACACGCCCAGCACCTTCACCCACTCCGCCACCTCTTCCAGGTGGCGCAGACCGCGCTCCCGGGCGGCGGCATTTTCGCCGACGATATCCACGTAGAAAACATATTGCCAGGGCTTGCCGCGCACCGGGCGCGATTCAATCTTCACCAGGTTGAGGTCGCGCAAGGCAAACACACTGAGCGCCTTGAACAGCGCGCCCGGAACGTTCTTCAAAGAAAACGCGATAGAGGTCTTGCTGGCCCGCGGCAAAATGCGCTGCCTGCGGGAGACCAGGAAAAAGCGGGTGAAGTTCTGCCGGTCGTCTTCCAGATCGGACTGCAGGATATGACCCTTATATTCCGTCGCGGCCTGCTTGGGACCGATTCCGGCGGCATCCAGCAAGCGCTGCTCCACCACATACTTCACGCTGCCGGCGGTGTCGTAAAAGGGTTCAGAACGAATCCGGGGATGCTTGCGGAAGAAATCGCGGCACTGATCCAGGGCCACGGGATGCGAGAAGGCGCGGCGCACATCCTTCAGCTTCACCCCCGGGGCGGCGATCAGGTGGTGATTGATGCGCAGCCGGTATTCACGGTGCACAAAGACATCATGCGCCAGCAGCAAGTCAAAATGCTCGAGCACTGAGCCGGCCAGCGAGTTCTCGATGGGAATGACTGCCGCTCCCACCGCGCCAAGGGTGAGCAGCTCAAAGACTTCGCGCGAACGCTGACAGGGCACAACCCGGCACCTTGGGACGAGCTTCAGCGCGGCCTCGTGGCTGAAGCACCCGCGCTCTCCCTGAATGGTGACCTTCATGGCGCGCTGGCGCTCAAGGCGCGGGCAATCGCGGGCAGGGGCTCAGCCAGCGCCTGCATAGTGGCGGCAAAGCCCTTGAAGTCCAGCGACTGCGCGCCATCCGAGAGCGCCCGCTCCGGGCAGGGATGCACCTCGATGATCACGCCGTCGGCGCCCAGCGCGAAGGCTGCCCGGCACAGTGGCGCGATCAGGCTGGGGCGGCCGGTGCCATGCGATGGATCGGCAATGACGGGAAGGTGCGAAAGCTCGCGGGCCAGCGCCACGGCGGCCAGGTCCAGCGTGTTGCGCGTTTCCGTTTCGAAAGTCTTGATGCCGCGCTCGCACAGCACCACCTGCGAGTTGCCGCCCGCCAGCAGGTACTCCGCGGCCAGCAGCCACTCCTTCACCGTAGCCGAGGGCCCGCGTTTGAGTAGCACCGGCTTATCAATCAGGGCCAGTTTGCGCAGCAGCGCGAAGTTCTGCATGTTGCGCGCACCCACCTGCAGCATGTCCGAGTGCTCGCAGATCAGCTCAATGTCTTCCATGCTCATGACCTCGGTGACCACGGGCATGCCGGTCTCGCGCCGTACCGCGCTGAGGATTTCCAGCGCCTCCATGCCCAGGCCCTGGAAGTCATAGGGCGAAGTGCGCGGCTTGTAAGCGCCACCCCGCAGCATGACCGCGCCCGCCTTCTTGACCGCGCGCGCCGTGGCCAGCATCTGCTCGCGCGACTCGACCGAGCACGGGCCAGCGATGACCACGAACTCTCCCCCGCCAATGCGCACGCCCCCCACCTCCACCACGGTGCGGTGGGGCTTGGTCTGCCGGTTCACCAGTTTGAAAGGGGTGGCGATGGTAACCACGTCTTCCACGCCCGGCGCGGCTTTCAGGGCTTCCAGTTCGTGGCGGCGGCCGTTGCTGCCCACGGCGGCCACGATGGTTTTGGTTTCACCGCGAGTCACGTGGGCCTGAAACCCGGCCTCGCGGATGCGCTCGATGACGTGCTCGATTTCCTGCTCGGTTGCCTCTTCCGACATGTTCACAATCATGGACAGCTCCTTGAGAAACAAAAAGCCGCGATCCCTGAGAGATCGCGGCTGCTTTTGGCTAGAACCTTTGGGCTCTTTTTAAGCTGCCCGGACACGCAGTTCGCCGGCGCCGCTACTCTCAAAGAGGAAGCGGTAATACCAATGCCAGCTAAATCGCACCGCGTGCATGGAGAGTGAATATACCTTTCCAGCAGGCTGCTGTCAACGCACTTCATCCTGTCATCTTGAGCGAGGGCGCATGCCCGAGTCGAAGACTCCCGCGCTCTCGGACGCCCTCAACTACCCAAGGAATTTCCAGTGACAGCAATCAAGGCGACAGGAAGAACTCCCTGGAACGTTTGTAATGGTACGGGCGAACGCGGGGTCCTTCGACTCCGCGGGTGGAATCGCAAGCGAATCCACCCGCGTCGCTCAGGATGACAGAACGTGTGCTATAGCGTTCCCTACGCCGGCACCGCCGCTCGCTTCGTTTCCTGCTTCACCACCACCGGATCAAGGAACTTCATCATGGCCCGCAGGCGCGCGCCCACTTCCTCGATCAGTTGTTCCTGCTCGCTGGCGCGCTTGGCGTCAAACCACTCGCGTCCGGTTTTGTTTTCTTCGATCCACTTGCGGGCGTAGGTGCCGTCCTGAATTTCGCGCAGCATCTGACGCATGGTGGCCCGGGTTTCGTCGGTGATCACGCGCGGTCCGCCGGTGTAGTCGCCATGCTCGGCGGTGTCACTCACCGAGTAGCGCATGTAGTTGAGCCCGCCACGGTAGATCAGGTCTACGATCAGCTTCAGTTCGTGCAGGCACTCGAAGTAGGCGATCTCGGGCTGATACCCGGCTTCGACCAGCGTGTTGAACCCTGCCTTGATCAGTTCGCTCACGCCGCCGCACAGCACGGCCTGCTCACCGAACAGATCGGTTTCGGTTTCCTCCGCGAAGGTGGTCTCCAGCACGCCGGCGCGGGTCGCTCCAATCGCCTTGGCATAGGAAAGCGCCTGCTCGCGGGCGCGGCCGCTGGCGTCCTGGTGCACGGCCAGCAGCGCGGGCGTGCCGCCGCCTTCCACGAATACTTCACGGACGCGGTGCCCCGGCGCCTTGGGCGCGATCATCGTCACGTCAATATCCTTGGGGCAATCAATGGTGCCGTAGCGGATATTGAAACCGTGCGCGAACATCAGCGTCTTGCCGGCGGTGAGATGCGGACGAATTTCCTTTTCGTAAACTTCCGGCTGGGTGGTGTCAGGAATCAGGATCATGACCACGTCGCCCCAGCGCGCTGCCTCTGGCACCGAGGAAACAGTCAGCCCCGATGCCTGCGCCTTGGCGCGCGATCGGCTGCCTTCGTGCAAGCCGACGCGCACGCTCACGCCGCTATCCTTAAGATTGAGGGCGTGGGCATGGCCCTGCGAGCCATAACCGATGATGGCGACCTTCTTGGCGCGAATCAGAGCCAGATCCGCATCTTCGTCGTGATAAATCTTGGCCATGGAAGAGTTCCTTTCGTCTAATAGTCCAAATTCCGTTCTTCAGTAGAGACGTTGTTTAAGCCGATGCTACCTAAACCGAGTATGAAATTGTGCCTGAGGCCGGCGCCGTATCCGCCGAATCGCTCCCCGCGCTGGCACCATTGGCCGCTTTCCCCCCGCGCCGCATGGCAACCCGCCCGGTGCGCACCATCTCCAGCACGCCATAACCTTCCAGCACGTGCAGCAGTCCGTCAATCTTGTCTTCGGTGCCGGTGATTTCGATCATCATGGACTCCGGCGAAACGTCCACCACCTTGGCACGGAAAACTTCCACCAGGTCCATGATGTGCGAACGCTGGGCGGCGGTCGCGGTCACGCGAATCATGGCCAACTCGCGGTACACCGCTGCCTCCGCGGTCACGTTTTCCACGAGCAGAACGTTAATGAGCTTATAGAGGTGAGCTTCCAGTCGCCTCGCGCCGGTCTCGTCGGTATCCACCACGATGGTCATACGGGAAACGCCCGGCTTCTCCGTGCGGCCCACGGTCAGAGAATCAATATTGAAAGCGCGCCTGCGGAAGAGCGACGCCACTCGCGTCAGCACGCCCGGCTTGTCTTCCACATAAACCACAAAGGTGTTGAGCATATTTGCCTTTTACTCGTCGGCGGCGGTTTCCACCAGCACGCTGGGCCGGCGGATCATCTGATGCAGATCGGCGCCCGCGGCCACCATGGGATAAACCGAATCTTCCTGCTCGACCTGGAAATCAATCAGCACCGGCCCGTTGTGCTGGCGCGCCGCCTGGATGGCGGGTACCACGTCGGCACGCTGCTTCACCGCGGTGC
>JBLMXE010000043.1:0-7635 GCA_050257615.1 Chlamydiota bacterium
AGGGTTCTACGGCAAACTCGACGTCGAATCAGAACACGCAGACGGTGCCGCGCACTCCAGAGCGAGTAAAGACCAGCCGGACGGATGTCCTGCCTGCCAACACGCAGCTGGCGATCCGGACCAACGAAAGTATTAATGCAACGCAGTCCGATGTCGGCAAGTACTACTCGGCGGAAGTGGCGCGCACAATCGAGGACCAGAACGGCACCGTGCTAGTGCCCAAAGGGGCGCCGGTGCAGCTGACCATAGCCAGCGTGAAAAATCCTACTCTGGGGCAGTATCAAGCAGAGCTAGCGCTGCACACCATTACGATCAGCGGCCATCGTTACCTGGTATCCACCAACACGGTGACGCAACAGGGTACCGGCGGGTTGGGAAAGAACAAGAAAACGGCGGAGATGGTGGGTGGCGGCGCGCTGCTGGGAACGGTGATCGGCGCGGTAGCAGGCGGCGGCAAAGGCGCAGCGATTGGAGCGGTAGTGGGCGGCGCAGGCGGCGCGGGCGCGCAGGTGCTTACCAAGGGTAAAGAGGTGAAAGTGCCGGCCGAATCGGTGCTGACCTTCCAGCTCAGCCAGCCGATTCAACTGCAGCGGTGATGAGGCAGGCAAAAGTTCTGCTGTTTGTTCCGCCGCTGAAAACGGAAGGTTCCTCGAATGCGCAGGCGATTCCGCGAGGGAATCGTGCGTCGCTGGGGATGACACTCCTGACAATCTGTTCTTGAGCAACGGAGAGTACTACTGAGGCTTCGGCCCTCGCACCACCTGCACGAAATCTTCCGGCTTGATCCACTTGGCAAAGGCAGCCCTGACTTGCTCTCCGGTCAGGGCGGAGTAGCGGGCGGCAGCGTGAACAGGCTCGTCCAGAGGCAAGCCCATCACGGCACGACCCAACAAGCCGCCAGCGATGCTCATTTGGCTCGATTCCGTCAAGGGAATCTGACGCAGGATGAGCGCCTTGGCCTGTTGCAGTTCCTGGGGCGTGGGAGCGCTGGTCTGCATGTCGTGGAGATCGCGCTCAATGATGGCTCGAGCCTTGGAGACGTTAGCCGGGTCACAAGCATAGGAAACGGTGAAGGCGGCGCGCGTGCGGCCGGCGTCAAGGCGGTTGGCAACGGTATAGACCAGGCCGGTCTTCTGGCGCAGATCGCGGTACAGGCGAGTGGCATAGAAGCCGCCGCCCAGCACGTGATTGCCGAGTTCCAGCGCGTAATAGTCGGGGTTGAAGCGGTTCATGGGCAGCTCGTGCGAAAGTTCTACCAGGTCCTGAATGCGGGAAGGATCAGGAACATTGGTAGCGGAGCCCTTGTTGGGCGGCACGGGAGGCAAATCCACCTGCGGCTTGGGACCCTCTGATTTCCAGGAACCGAACCACTTCTCAATTTCGGCCTTGGCTTCCTCTGGGGTCACGTCGCCGATCACCACAATGGTGGTCAGGTCCGGGCGATAGGCGTGAGCGTAGAACCCATGCACGTCGGCAATGGTTAAGCCGTCAACCGTTTTGGGAGTGGGCTGGCGGAGCGCCGGATCATCTTTGGGAAGCAAGCCGAAATCCAGGGCGCGTTCCGCGAGGTATCCCGGGCTTTTGAGAAGACCGGCGACAGAGTCGGCAACCTGGCTCTTGACCACTTTGAAAGCCGGCTCCGGAAGGGCGGGGTGAAGTTCATTATCCGCCAGTAGTTGCACCCCACGATCAAAGTACTTCTTCAATACAGAGACGGAGAAGCCGGGGCCGGCGGATTCGTCGGCGGCAATATCGTCCAGAGCCTTTTGAAAGGCGATGCGGTCCAGCGTGGTGGTGCCGTAGGAAAAGAGCCCTCCCAGGACGTCCTGCACGCCCTCGCGGCCGGGCGGAACCTCGAGATCGGCTTCCGTGCGAATTTCGCCTTCGACGGTAACCGTGGAACTCAACTTTTCCGGCTGCACAATCAGGCGAATGCCGTTGGCCAGCGTCATGTCGGTGGGGCTCAGATCCCACTTGGGCGGTTGCAGCGGGTTGAGCAGAGATTTGGCCCACACCGGCAGGGGCACCGGCTTGGTGGGCGCCGACGTGAGCTTCTCCGAGCCGCCAAAGCCCTTGGCAGCGGCGGGCGCGCCAGAGGACTGGGGCTTGAGCGTGGCCACGATGGCCTGATCATTGCGCAGGTAGGCCATGGCGGCACGGTTCACGTCGGCGACATTGACCTTCTGCACCGCATCCACGTCGTCCTGGGGAGAATTGCGGCCTTCGCCGGCCACTGCTTCCGACCACAGGTCGGCCAAGCCGGGAATGGAGTTGCGGGCAAATTCATTGGAGGCGAGTACCGCCCGGCGGGAAGCCGCGACCAGGTCAGCGGGCACACCCTTGCTGGCGTAATTGGCCACAATGCGCTGCAAGTCGGCGATGACAGGCTGCGGGTCGGCGGTCGCGGGCAACACAGCGTAGGCGAAGCCAACACTGGCCTCGCGATACTCTTCCGCCAGTTCGAAACCGGCATCAAGGGCTTTGCCCTGCGGCACCAGGGCATAGATGTCGCCGCGCTGGCTGCCCAGAACGTCGCTGAGCACGCGGGTGGCGGCAAAATCCTTGCTGTCGGTGCCGGGCATGCGGTAGCTGACAATGGCCAGCGTATAGGGATAGTCGCTGGGCAGGGTGAAAGTTTCCGCCTTCACCGGCTGCAGTTTGATGACGGGCCGGGCAGGCAGGGAGCGCCGGGGAATGGATTCATAGAGCTCTTTCACCTGAGCCAGCGTGGCCTGCGGATCCACGTCGCCGCTGATGACCAGGATGGCGTTATTGGGGCCGTACCAGTTACGGTGGAACTTCTGCAGCATGGCTCCGGTGGTGGCGTCGAAAGAGGCCTTGGTGCCAAGGGCATCGTGGGCGTAAGGCGTGCCGGCGAAGATGTCCTGATTCAGGCGGGTCAGAAACTTGTAGGTGGGATTGGACAGGTCGCGGGCGACCTCCTGCTCGATGGCGCCGCGTTCCTGCTGCCATTCCTGCTCCGAATTGACCACGCCGCGCATGCAGGCAGAGTCCATGTGCAGGACGATGTCGAGGTTTTGAGCGGCCACGGTGGCGAAGTATTGAGTGATGTTCTGCTGGGTATCGGCGTTGTCGTCGCCGCCGAGTTGAGCGTAAATAGCCGCGGTCTGGTCGGCGTCAACCCCCTGGCAACCACGAAACGCCATGTGCTCCTGGGCGTGCGCCATGCCGGGAAAGCCGGCGGGAGTCTCATTGGCGCCGACCAGATAGTTCTCCTGGACGGTGACCACAGGGGCCAGGGTGTTGCGCACAATGATGACGCGCAGGCCGTTTTTCAGGGTGGCACGCGTGACGTTGGTTTCGCCGGGGGCGGCAAAAGCGGAAACGGTGAAGGCAGCAATAAGAACCAGCAGGGAAGCAAGGCGCGTCCGGGTGGAAGTCATTTCGGGTTTGGAATTCTCCTGGCCAACATACTGAAGACGATTGTAATGGAATAAGGGATGCACGAAATAGGACAGGCATTTACGGCCGGGAGTTGGCAGCGGCGGTACGCTCGCGAGTGTGCGAGGGCAAGACGCCCTCGCTACAGATCGCAGGCGGGGGCGCGCGCCCCACAACGTTTGTGCAAGGGCGGTGCGGCCACGCCACAACATTCCTGCAAAGGCGGGGGCCGGAACCTGCAATAGGCGGTGGCTAGCCCACGGCGGCGATGGGAGCGCTGGCCAATTCGCGGGAGTAGCGCTGAATTTTCTTCAGCGCGGCGACGATTTCGTGCATGTCTTCATCGTCGCCCAGCAAAGCCGGCTGTGGAATCCACACTGTCTCCCAGGCAGCGCGATGGGTTTGGGGGAAGCTGCGCCGCAGGAATGCGTGATCCTCCTGGGCTTGCTCGCCGTTGAGCCGTTTGCGGTACTCGCCGCTGGTGAAGACCTCCAGCGTATGCAGCGGCGGATAACTGGCCTGATTGGGAATGCCTTCGGCCTTCATAGCCTCAATAAAGCGGTCGGTTGTAGTTCCCGCGAAGGCCTTGCGGTTGTAATGAAAAATATAGGCGTACTGGCCGTTGCGGGTGCAGCGCATGTCGTGCTTTTGCGGGGTGATGCCTTCGATTTCGCGCAGCAGGTGATCGAGCAAGCGGGCGTTCTTGTGGCGGCGCGCAGTCTGCTCCTGCAACCGGGTAAGCTGCACGCCGAGCACCGCGCCTTGCCATTCGCTTAGCCGATAATTGGACCCATAAATGAAGTGGCTGTAGAACCACTCGCCGGGCATGCGTCCGCAGTCGTGCACCGAGCGGGCCAAGCGTTCCACCTGGTCGTCGTTAGTGATGACGATGCCGCCTTCGCCGGCGGTCATCAGTTTACTGGCCTGGAAACTGAAGGTGCCCGCTTTGCCGAAGGTGCCGACGTGGCGGCCGTTCCACTGGCTGGCGTGGGCGTGGGAACAATCCTCGACCAGGGCGAGGCGACGGGTTTCTGCGATCTCCACCAGGCGGTCAAGGTCGGCAGGATGTCCGCCCATGTGCACCGCGATGATGGCCTTGGTGCGGGGCGTGATGGCGGCTTCGGCCAGGTCGGGATCAATGCAGAAAGTGTCTGGCCGGACGTCTACCATGACGGGCAGCGCGCCGGCGAAAAGCACGGCGCTGGCAGTGGCGATGAAAGTGAAGTCGGGCACGATGACTTCATCGCCCGGACCGATGCCCAGGGCGGCCATGGCCACCTCGAGCGCGGCCGTGCCGTTGGTGACGGCGACTCCGTGCTTGGCACCATGGAAGCGGGCGAAATTGCGCTCGAACTCCAGGGTGCGCGTGCCGGGTGTTCGCCACCAGACGCGGCTCTCCAAGACCTCAATCAGGGCGGCGCGCTCGCGCTCGTCGTACAGGGGCCACTCGGGGAAAGGCTTACGCTTAGCTTTGGGTCCGCCCAGCAGAGCGAGTTGCGACATCGTGACCTCCTGTTTCGACCCGCAGAAAACTTTATCCCGATGCCGAGTGGTGGTCAACGCCCCGGAACTTCTTGGCCACGGATGGACGCGATTAACGCGGATGAAAGTCAAATTTAGCCCTATTGCGGGAGGTCTTGACAGCTTCTTTGCTGGAAAGTACTAAGAAAGTGTCCTCTAGGAGATTCTCATGCCCACACGTACCCTGCAAAAAAAGTGGAGCGGTGCTTCCCGGGCCCTGGTCATCGTCCTGCTTTGCTGTGCACCCGCACTGGCGCAGGAAGTTCAGATCTACGTCTCTTCGCAGGCGGGAGATCGCCTGGCGGCCAAGCCCGCAGCGCACTTTGCGCCCGAGAGCGGGGTGGTTGCGCCCGGGTTGAAGTTTCAGATCAATTCGGGAGTGACCTACCAGAAGATCGCTGGCTTCGGCGCTTCCTTCATGGAAGCGGGATTAATGGTCATTAACACCCTGCCGCTGCAGCAGCAGGAGGCGGTTCTGGGGGCGATGTTTGATGTTAAGGAGGGCGCGGGATTCAGCGCCATGAAGACGCCGATCGCGGGAACGGATTTTATGTCAGCCGGCCCGTTCTACACCTATGACCCGGTGCCCGGCGACGTAGAGATGAAGCACTTCTCCGTTGCCCGCGACCTGGGGCCGAATGGCGTGATCACTTACATCAAGCGGGCGCGGCGCTACGGCAGCTTCGTGCTGCAGGCGCCCATGGATTACCCGCCAGACTGGATGCTGTTCAACCCCGATACCAATCAGGATGTGAATCCCAAATATTACGACGCACTGGCGCGCTACTACCTGCGCTATCTGCAGGACTATCAAAAGAATGGCGTGTTCATTGACTACCTCAGCCTTTTCAACGAGCCGGACGTTTACACCAAGATTCCATACAAGGAGATCACGGTTCTGTTGCGCGATCACGTGGCGCCGCTGGTGGAGAAATCGGGACTTAAAACCAAACTGATGCTTAGTGAGGCTCCGGACCGCGATGACGCGTTCAGCAATTACCCCATCCTGATGGACGACCCGAGCGCGCGCAAATATGTGGCAGTGATGCCATATCACGGTTACGACTTCAAGGAATACTCAAAGATTGGGGAGTTACACCGCCGTTATCCTGGTATAGCGCTGTGGATGACCGAAGTCTGTTATGCCTATGAAGCGGGAACTCCAAAATCATTTGCCTTGCCGCGGTATGAATTTGAAGACGGCGACTACTGGGGGCAGCAGATTTTCAATGATCTGGAGAACTATGCCTCGGCGTGGATTTACTGGAACGCAGTACTGGATGAGAAGGGCGGGCCGTGGTCCGTGTCGTATATTCACGGTAATCCCGATCCGAACATTCAGCACCCAGTAATCATCATCAACCGGCAAACCCACCACGTGACTTATACCGGGCTTTACTACTACCTGGCGCACTTCAGCAAATTTGTGCGCCCAGGAGCGGTGCGCATTGAGACTACGGGGAATTACCCAGGAGTGCGAGCGATTTCCTTCAAGACGCCAGAGGGAAAGATCGTGAGCGAGTTAATGAACAGTCGCAAAGAGGACGTGGAAGTTGCGATCGTGTCGAACGGGCGCACCCTGCCGCTGAAGCTGCCGGCGATTTCCATTACGACGGCGATATGGTAGAGCCTGGACAGCCGGGGGACGCCGGCGCTGCAGGCCGCGCGCGGGGGCGCGCGCGCCACACATGATCAGTCGAGCTGCTTGCCTTTGGTTTCGGGCAGCAGCGTGGCCACCACAGTAGCGAGGAGAAACGAGGCGGCGCAAAAGTAGAAGGCCCAGCCCAGACCTTTTATTTGGCCGACGCGGCCGATTACGAAGGGTGCTAGCGCGCTCAGTGCACGCGCACCGTTATAGGTAAAACCCAGAGCGCGGGCACGCAGCTGTGTTGGAAAGATCTCGCTGCCGATGAGGCCGGAGCCGGAAAAGAAGCCGGTGCCGAAAAAAGCGACCAGGGCGCCAAGAAAGAGCAAAGCCCACTCCGAGCGCGCCAAAGCATAAAGCGGCACTAGAAATGCTGCAATTAATGTATAGACAATAAAGCTATTGCGCCGGCCCAAGCGGTCCGCCACCCAGCCAAAAGTCAGATACCCGGGAAACATGCCGGCGAGGTTCAGAAATATGAGCAGAGCCGTGGTGCTCATCACGCCGAAGCCGCGTCCGCCCTGGGAAACCGGCAGGGAAAGGTAGGGCGGGATCCAAGTGAACAGTCCCCACCAGGCAAAGAGGCCAAAGAAGTTCACCAGCAGAAGGGCGATGGTGGAGCGGGCGTAGGAGCGGGAGAAGAGATGGAAAAACGAATCCTCTCGGGCCGCATTCTGTGCGTAGATAGATGTGGTCGCGGTCCGGCGCTGCTGTTGCCACATTTCCGATTCCGGCACCGTCTTCAGAATCCAAAAAATGACGAGCGCGGGCAGAATGCCGACAAAGAACACAGCCCGCCAGTTGGCAAATTGCAGCACGATGCCGGCAACCAGAGCGGCGAGGGCGTAGCCGATGGCCCAGGAGCTTTGGACGATAGCCAGGGCGCGAGCGCGCTGCTCGCCCGGCCAGGTCTCCGCCACCAGAGCCGCGCCGGTGTTCCACTCGCCCCCCATGCCCAGGCCCAGTACAAAGCGGAAGCAGGCCAGCATGAGAATCGTGGTGGAAAGGCCGGAAGCGAAGGAGAAAACAGAATAGGTCAGAATCGTGGCCATGAGGGCGCGCTTGCG
>JBLMXE010000044.1:0-5022 GCA_050257615.1 Chlamydiota bacterium
GGAGCAACAGAACGCACGCACTGTGCTGTGACCTTTTCTTTCCGCAGGAGTCTAACGCTAGTGATGGTGGGGTGACTTTTACAAAATTTTGCGAACCGTACCCCACCATTCCGCGTATCTAACCCAATAGATAGCGGCAGAAGCCCGGGAAAGAGGGGTCCAGTATGGCTGTCAGTCCTAATGCCACTCTGCGCCTGAGTGGCGGTGACGCATACGTCCAGCAAGTTCTTCGCACCGCTCACCAGGAATTGCTTGCCCTGCTTCAGCAGCGCGCCGACATCATGAAACGAATCGGCACGGTGAAGCAGACCATCATCGGGTTGGCCAACCTCTTCGGCGATGAGGTGCTGGACGACGAACTGCTGACCCTGGTGGATCGCAAGCCCAACGGCCGCCAACCCGGCTTCACCCGCGGCTGCCGCTCGGTTCTGATCGAATCCAAGGCGCCGCTGACTGCGCGCGAAGTGGTGGCGCAAATGCAGCAGCGTTTCGCGGGCGTGCTGGTGAATCACAAGGATCCGCTGGCCTCGGTCACCACTGTGCTGAATCGTCTGGTAGCTTATGGCGAAGCGCGTTCACTGGTGAATGGGGGCGGCAAGCGGGTGTGGGAGTGGGTGGCGGAAAACCAGGGCAAGGAAGCTGACCTGCGACTGGCGACTCCGCCGGCCTGATTCCGCAGGGTTATGGAATATCTCGCGGCTGCTTGGTGACGTAGAGGCGCGCCTCGATTCTTCCCTGAAAGTCGCGGTCGTCCGCCAGCGTGTAAGTTCGCTCCAGGAACTTTTCCAGCGCCGCTGTGGTGGCATCCGGCGCGCCATCCTTGAGCTGATTGTGTGCCAGCACCAGCCAAACACGCGGATAGCGGCCTGGCACAGTCGCTAGTGACGCGTTTTTGGCGTTGGCCAGGAAATCCAGGTAGGAAAGCTTTCCCGGCCCTCCATTCGCGGGGAAAATCACATGCACTTGGCGGCGTGCCGGCTGCCCGCCGGCGTAATGCTCAAAGGGCATGCGCGCCTGCGCCGAGTGGAAGAGGATCCCATCCCCCGCCTGAGAATTGTTCAGAATGTATTGCGTAGCAGTTCGCCAGTCTTCCCTGCCCAGATCGAAATCAGCCCGATAGTAGGCCAGCGTGCCGCGCAGCGAGAGGGCCAGCATGATGACCAGCAGAATCGCGGTCAGCCAGCGGGAACGCAGTCGCGCCAGGCCGGCGGCAGCCAGCAACACCAGCGGGGCTACACAGGTGAGCAGGTAACGCGGCAAAAACACGGGGCGAAAAAGCGAAAACAGCAGCGTAATAGCCAGCGGCGCCAGCAGCCAGCTCAGCAGGAAGAGGTAGCGCCAGGACTCAAAAGGCAAGTTTCGGCCACGCCTCCAGCCACCTCCGGCCAGAGCGACGGCACAACAGCCCACATAGGCGAGCAGCAGCAGGTCGCCGCCGTGGCCTGACAGATCGAGCAGGAACTGGTGCAAGTTCCCCAGCCCCGGACGGGTTATCCAACTGATCGGACCGGCCCCGCGGGAGACAATGAATACCGCCAGGGGCAGAAAAAGCACGCCAATGATTTTCAGACTGCGGCGGAACTCCGCCTGCATCCGCTCGTCGCGTTGCAGAAAGTGAAAAGCGGTCCACTGCGCCACTACCACCAGTACAGAAAAGAAATGACTGTAGATAGCCAGGACGCTAAAAGCGACGTAGCCCGTCCAGCGGCGGCGCGTGGGACGTTCAACGGCCGCCAGAAACAGCAGGCACGACAGCGCGGTGAGCAGCATGTACAGGCTGTAACTGCGGGCTTCCTGGGCATAACGGACCTGCCAGGCGTGAACGGAGAAGAGCGCGGCGGCGAACAGGCCGGCGATGGAACCAAACAAGCGTTTTCCCAACAAATAGATGACCGGGACGGCGGCCACCGATATCAGCGCGGAGAGGGCGCGGACGAAGTAGTCGCCGCTTCCGAAATGCAGCCAGATCCGCAACAGAGCGTAGTAGAAGGCCATGTTGGCTTCGCGCCGCCACAGAATGTGCAGCAGGTTGGCGAAGTCGAGGCGGGACAGGGTGACGCTCACACCTTCATCCAGCCAGAAGCTCTTGCGCGTGAGATAGAGGAAGCGAAGGACCGTTCCGCCGACGATAACGCCCAGCAGCAAAGCAAAACTCAGCCCCGGAGAGAGTTCGCCTCGGTTCTGCCGGATTGTTTCAGGGGATGGGGCGGTGGCCGGCCTCATGTGCTGTCATTTTACGCGGCCTAGCAAGAACTTCATTTGCCACGGATCAACACGGATCGCCACGGATGAACATCTTTGAGGATTCTTAAATCAGTGTTGATCCGTGTAAATCCGTGGCCAAGAACTCAACCGCCGATGTGGACCATGGTCCGTGAGGGAGGCACAAACTCCGGCTCGCCGATATGATGGCGTGCTTCCTTGCGTCCGATGACGCCAATGATGAAATCGCACAATTGCTCGTCGCCGGCGCCACGCCGCATCAGGCCGGCAAGGTCGTGGTCCCAAATCGAGAACAGGCAGGTGCGGATCTTGCCGTCGGAGGTGAGGCGCACGCGGCTGCAGTGCCCGCAGAAAGGATGACTGACGGGAGCAATGATGCCGATTTCGCCCACGCCATCGTCAAAGCAGTAGCGGCGCGCGGTTTCGCTGGGATGATGCGGAATTTCAGCCAGTGGGCGAAAAGCCGCCATACGCTCCAAGATTTCTTCCAGCCGCACCACAATTTCCGGCGACCACACCCGCTCTTCTTCCAGGGGCATGAATTCGATAAAGCGCACGACCACGTCTTCTTCGCGGGCGAAGCGGCCGAAGGCGGTGATCTGGTCATCATTGAAGCCGCGCAGGAGCACGCAATTGACCTTCACCGGGTTCAGGCCGGCGCGGTTGGCGGCGCGAATGCCGGCCAGCACTTCCTGGAATCCGTTGGGCACACGGGTAATGCGGGCGAACGACTGGGGCTCGACCGCGTCCATGCTGACGGTCACGCGGCTCAGCCCGGCATCCTTGAGCGGTTGCGCCAGGTCAGCCAGCAGGTGCCCATTGGTGGTGATGGCCAGGTCGAGCGGCTCACCGTCGTGGGTGCGCAACTTTGCCAGTTCGCGTACGAACTCCACTACCCCTTTGCGCAGAAGGGGTTCGCCGCCGGTGATCCGCACCTTGCGGATGCCCATCTCGGTAAAGACACGGGCCATGCGCAGGTAGTCGGAGATCGGCAGTTCGGCGTAGAGAGCGCCCTCATTGCCGGTGCGACAGTAAACACACTTGTAGTTGCAGCGGTCGGTGATCGAGATCCGCAGGTCGGTAATGGGGCGCCCGAATTTGTCGGTAAGGACAGCCATCAGCAATCAGCAGTCAGCATTCAGCCACTGAACGGCTTGCCAACTTGAAATAGGAAACTGGAAACTTCGATGCGCAGGAAGGAAAAAGGAGGCGGGAATGTACCCGGACGCCGTTTCCTTTCCAAACGCTTCTCACGAAGCACGGGAGGCGTCAGCGTTTCCACCAGCACCCTCGGCCTTCTCAGTCTTGCCAAGAAGGGCCTCGCCGGCGCCGCCAGGGTATGCCCACAGGCGGCGGCGGTCGGAAACAACTAGAAGATTATAATCCGTGGGAGCAAATATGGCTGCCTCTATTAATGATTTCGCCGCCGAGACGCAGAGGGCGAAGAGAAGGCGTTCGGTCATAGGCATGCCCAGCCTGACGTTCTCAGCGTGCTCCGCTTCTCGGCGGTGAAAAGGCGTTTTATGCCCGAACTGAAGCGCTGCTGGTGGGCACAGAATCCGCTCTCTATCCGATATCACGACGAGGAATGGGGCGTGCCCTCGCATGACGACCAACATTTGTTTGAAATGATCGTGCTGGAAGGGGCGCAGGCTGGCCTGAGCTGGGACATCATTCTCAAGAAACGGGAGAATTACCGGCGCGCCTTCAGCAACTTCGACATTGACAACGTCGCCCGTTTCGACGGCAACAAGGTCAAGCGGCTTCTGGCCGACGACGGCATCGTGCGCAATCGCCTGAAGATTGAAGCTGCCATCCAGAACGCCCGTGCGGTGCGCGACATCCAGAAAGAATTCGGCAGCCTCGACCGTTTCATCTGGCAGCTAGCGCCGCCGCCGCGGAAGCAGGCGCTCAACTCAATAAAACAGGTGCCGGCGCGCACCCCGGATTCCGACCGCCTGAGTAAGGAACTGCAAAAGCGCGGGCTGCGCTTCGTGGGCTCGACCATCTGCTACGCCTTTATGCAGGCGGTGGGCATGGTGAACGATCATTTGGAAGAATGTTTCCGGTATGCCGAAATCAATTCACCGCCGAGACGCAGATAATTGACGATTTTCGATTGAAGAATGACGATTGAAAACCCCCGCCGCACGCGGTTCATTCTTCAAATTGCATTTGATAGTGGGATTGGAAATTGGAAAATCAAGCGACTTCTTCGCCGCGGATTTACGCTGATCCCGCGGATTCAATCGCTGATCAAAAATGGTCAATCGTCAATCTCTGTGGCTCTGTGGCGGATTTTTGAATTTCACATGCCGTCGTAATTCGGCCCGCCGCCACCCTCCGGCGGAACCCAGGTGATGATCTGGTAGGGGTCCATGATGTCGCAGGTCTTGCAGTGCACACAGTTGGAGGGATTCAGACTGATGCGCTTGCCTGAGGGCACGTCCGTGGCCTCGACCATCTCATAAACGTTGGCCGGGCAGAAATGCTGGCAGGGGTTGCCGTACTCCTGCACGCAGCGGGTGTTGCAGATCTGGGTATCGTGGATCACCAGGTGCGCGGGCTGGTCTTCCTCGTGCTTGGTCCCCGAGTGATAAAGGTCGGTGAGCTTATCAAAGGTGAGCTTGCCGTCTCCCTTGGCGTTATCCAGCAGGTGGGCCTCTACGCCGCCATCAGCCGGCAACTGCGCCAGCTTCTTCATGCGGGAATGGCCGGCGGTAGCGCCATAGCGGGCACGCAGGCCGCGGCCGCCAGTGAACTGCTGCAGGCCGGCGTGGAACATGCCGTGCCAGAAGC